>CAJAQL010000023.1 GCA_903944135.1 uncultured Parcubacteria group bacterium | reverse complement strand
TATTTTATTAGTCGTCTTATTTATATAAGCATAATGCGATCCCTTTCTTGGTTCGTGGAACTGAAATCCATTCTCCTTCAAAAAATCCACAACATCCCGTTCGAGCCAATTGGACAATCCGTTAGGCATATTAACCTATATTAGCGGTCTGCGTTCTAAGGTATGGAGATTTCTGAAAATATGAATCAACGGTGGTTTTGTTAGGTCGTTCCACTTGCTCAAGGGCCCCAAAATATTTGTTCCAATATTCCTCAGGGGCATAACGATTCAGTAATTCATCGGGCATGTTTTCCTTAATCACGCAATCCAAATGCAAAAGGGATGCTTCCTTGATGCTTTCCATGAGGGCGACTGGTTCGCTTCCTTCCTCGACGATATCGAACGTCAAGTTTACGCCGACAAACTTGCCGCCATCGTTATAAACGAATAATTCCATCAGTCCCTTTTCTTTCGTATTTCGCGGTCGATTTATTTTCATAGTTCCATTATACCACTATCGTCAAGTAGAACGTCGTATCGTGAATAATGTTACATCTTAATATTTAATTTGTCAACTGGAATTTTTAACTTTTCGGCATTGCTCACCATATCCAATTTCTGAACACTTATCGTTTTGGTGAAAAATCATTTTTGAGAATTTCTTGCGCTTCCCGCGAAAATTCGTGTATTCAATTTCTGAACATGAGCAAATTACCCCAGATGTTCTCTGGGGTATTTTGGCATATACAATTTCTGAATATTTAACGTTTTGCCCACTGCGGGGATCTGCGAGCTTTCTTCAGGCCATACTTCTTGCGTTCCACCATGCGGGAATCGCGCGTCAGAAATCCGAGCACACGCAGATACTTCTTCCATTCGGCGTTCTTCTTGATGATCGCCCTTGCAACACCCAAGCGCACCGCTCCGGCCTGCGCATGGATACCGCCACCAGAAACCATCACGGTCATATCCCATTCCCCTGCGATCTTAAGGCTCGTAAGCGGAGCTTTGGCATCCGCAATGAGGCGCGCCAGCGGGAAATACTGCTTGGCATCCTTGCCATTCACGATCATCTTGCCGGTTCCCGCAAAAAGGCGAACGCGCGCGATCGATGTCTTGCGACGGCCGACAGCCTCGATATACTTGCCGCTCACCTTCAGGTCCGCAGCCGCCTTGCGCTCCTTCGGAGCATGCACCGCTGTTCCCTCTGCCGCAGCATGGATAGCAGGCGTTCGGGGTGTTCTTGGTTTTTTGATGGTTTCAGCCATAGGATTATTTTTCATTCTCGACAAAAATCAGATTCTTCAGTCTCCGCTGGTTCAGGAAATTCTTAGGAAGCATCTTTCGAACCGCCTCACGGATAGCGGTCTTTGGACTCTTCGCCAATCGTTCCTCGAGGCGGGTTTCCTTCAAATGTCCGACGTAGCCAGTATGATGATAGTACACTTTCTGCACGAGCTTTTTTCCGGTCACGGCAACTTCGGCATAGTTCTTCACGTAAACGCGATCGCTACCGACGCGGTTCGGCGCATAGTTCGGGTGCTTTTTGCCCTGCAAAATCTGGGCGATATCCGACGCCACCCGTCCCAATATTCTGTTCTTTGCATCAATATGATAGTCCATGGATGTTATACGAATTCCACGCGGGCCATTCTCACGCCATCGCGCTTGCGCACCTTTTGCAATTTCACAATACGAAGGTAACCGCCTTTCCGGTCGGCATAGCGCACACCGAGATCATCGCACAACTTCTTCGTGATGCGCGGATTCTGTACGCGGCTCGCAATCAGGCGACGGCTCGCAAGATCCTGCTTCTTCGCGGACGTGACGAGTTTTTCAACCATCGGACGGATCGCTTTGGCACGCGTCTCGGTCGTTTCAATATGACCGGCGCGTATCACGTCGTTCGCCAAGTTCCGCAAAAAAGAAATGCGGTCCCCTCGCAGACGATTAAATTTTGTTCCTTTCTTTAAATGACGCATGGTAAAAGTGACTTACGGCTCACTGCTTATTCTTCTTTCTTCTTTTTCGTCCTCTTCTTCGTTTCGTCGCCGCTCTTCGGGAGTTCGAATTCCTGCGCGACAACCGCGGAAACTTTTTCGAAATGATCCTTCAGGATGTTCGCCGATTTATGAAGCGCCGCCGAAGGACTGATCGTGCCATCGGTACCGATCTCGATCCGCAAACGGTTGTAATCCGTCCGATCGCCGACACGCATATCTTCCACGACAAAATTAACATGCTGAACCGGGGTGAATATGGCGTCAAGCGCGATCGTGCCGATTGGAAGCCTTCCTTCGCTCATCCTCGCCTCTGACGGAACATATCCTAAACCGCGCTCCACCTTGATCTCGATATCAAGCTCGGCATCTTTCGCGGTCAAATGACCCAAAACCTCTTCCGGATTTGCGAGCTCGACCTCAGAATTAAGCTCAATATCCTCACCCGTGACGTCACGCTCTCCTTTCACTTTGAGAGAAAGAACCTGCGGCTCGTCGACCTGCAACCGAAAACGCAATTTCTTGAAATTAAGCGCAAGCTCGACGATGTCCTCCCTCAGTCCCGGCAAGGTCGAAAATTCGTGCGATACTCCTTTTATCTTGATCTCCGTCGCTGCGGCTCCCGGAAGCGAGGAAAGAAGCGCACGGCGCAACGCATTGCCGAGCGTAAGGCCGTAACCCGCAAACAATCCTTCCGCCTCAAACACGCCATTCTTTGCATCTTCAGAGACGGTCTTTATGGAAACAGTTGAACTTAAGTGTGCGTATTCCATTTGAATTTTTTAATTATTTTAAAATAAGAGATCCCTCGCAAGGCTTAGGATGACCCTTTGGATTATTTACTGAACGATTCGACCAATAGATTAATTTCAAACGGTATCTCGATATCCGCGGGAAGCGAAAGCATCTCGCCCTCAAGCTTGTCGGCATCGAGCCGGAGCCATGCGGGTGCATCGTACTGTTTCAAAAAATCCTTGCGCTTCGCGAGCGCGCCCGTCTGCTTCGATCCCTCGCGCACCGCAATGCGCTCTCCCACGCGCACCTCATAACCCGGCGAAACGACCTTTCTGTCGTTCACCTCAATATGACTCTGCAAAACGAGCTGACGTGCGGCGAGCCGCGTCGGCGCAAAACCGAGACGGAATATCACATTATCGAGGCGGCGCTCAAGCAATTCAATAAGCTTCGCGCCATTCGCCCCCCGCTCTGCGGCTGCAATGGAGAAAAGGCGGCGCAAATTCCGTTCATCAACGCCATACGCGAGCTTGAACTTGCTCTTTTCGCGAAGCTGAAGACCGAACTCGGATAACGTCCGGGGGCGCGATTTCGGGCCGTGAACGCCAGGCCGATACGGTTTGCGCGTCAAGGCTGACTTCGGCGACCCGGCACGATCACCCTTGAGGCCAAGGGACATACCGAGCGCGCGTTCTCTTTTTTCTTTAGGACCAAGCATGGAAAGTAGTGTAATAGGTAAAACCGAATGTGTAAAGTTTTTTGTCTTAGACGCGCCGTACTTTCGGCGGACGAGGGCCGTTATGCGGAACCGGAGTGACATCCTTGATGGAGTCGATCGTAAAACCTTCGGTGATGAGAGCGCGAATGGCGGAATCCCTGCCGCTTCCGATACCCTTCACAATGACGTCAACTTCCTTCGGACCGGTTGATTGGATCTTCTCGACAAGCGCCGCGATGACCTTCGATGAAGCGAATGGCGTTGCCTTTTTCGGCCCCGAGAAACCAAGCGATCCGGCAGATGCCCATGCGAGAACATTTCCCGTCGCATCGGTCACCGTGATCACGGTATTGTTATATGAAGCATTGATGTAAACCCTCCCCTTCTCAACTCTTTTGGATTTTTTCCCGCCAGCCTTCGCGACCGCGGCATCAACCGCCGCGCCCTCTTTGAGCGCTGCTTCATTCGACTGCGTTGTTACTTTTTTCTTTCCCATGGAATTATATTACTTCAAGTCAACCTTTCGTTTGCCGCTGCCCGCCGTCTTTCTGACGTTGCCGCGAACCGTGCGCGAATTCGTCTTTGTCCGCTGGCCATGCACCGGCAACTTGCGCGCATGCCGCATGCCGCGATAGGTCTGCAGATCCTTCAATCGGCCGATATCGCTCCGCACGCGCTGGCGCAGGTCTCCTTCGACCGGATAGCTCTTCTCGATGAAGTTCTGGATCTTCAAGATCTCATCCGCCGTCATATCCTTCGCGCGTTTATTGGGATCGATCTTCACCTCCGCGAGGATCTTCGTGCTCAAGGACGGACCAATGCCATAAAGATACGGCAAAGCCGCTTCAATTCTTTTGCTATCGGGAATGTTAACGCCAAAGATACGCATGATTTGAAATTATTTAGCCCTGCCGTTGTTTATGTTTCGGCGTTTTGCAGACAACATAAATCCTGCCTTTACGTTTAACGATCTGGCATTTTGCGCAAATTTTTTTTACTGAGCTGCGGACTTTCATGTTTGGGATTGATGATTATTGCCTGAAATTACAATCTGCGAATTATCCTTCCTCTTCTTCCGTCGGGACTCATCTCGACAAGAACGCGATCGCCGGGCAAAACGCGGATGTGGTTCATCTTCATCTTGCCGGCAAGATAGCCGAGCACTTCGCCTTCCACGTCTTTCACTTTGATCCGAAACGACAAGCTCGGAAGAGCTTCCATCACAAGACCATCTTTTGCCGTCGCTGACGGCGCTGCGTAAGATCGCGATCTCATAGAGCAATAAAAAAAGGCATTGCCATGCGATTCCGACCCGTGAAGCTATCTGTGGTGAGGTTCATCTGACAAAGGGATTATAGCTGAAGAAGCACAGAAATGTCAACGGCTCCGCGTTTCTGTTTTGGATAACCCGTTCCGGCTCGGGAAATATAAGCTCGTTCACGACGAGAAAACGCCACCCTGCTCCGCAGTCGCGGGTCCCGGCGCTTTCTCTGTTCGCTCGCATATTTCCATCTCGCTTTCACTTAGATTATCCAAAAACAGAAACGCTACGCCCGGGGTAAAAGATTATATTTTTGTCGTCCCCGCGACAGCGGGGACCCATGCTTCCAACTATCATTTCTTGCTCGCTGGCACTATGGCACCAGGGTCACTCAAAAAGAAAATCCTACGCTTGGGGGTTTTAACTTAAAAAATTAGTTCTTATTCCAAAAGCAGTTGTATAGATATTTCAGGACAGATTCGAGCGAAAACCGAGAACTTCCGACGATGGAATAGCGGCGCTCTTTCGAGGAGGAATTCTCGGTTTGCAGCCGAATCTGGTCGGAAGAGCTATACAACTGCTTTTGGCATAAGAACTATCATATCCCCCACTTCACAGACGCGAGAACGATTACAAGGAGCGTGGCAAGCGTTATCGCCGTCGTACGGATCCGGCGCGGCTCCAGTTCGCGGAAAAAATAGGTGGGAACGAGATCGAGAAGAAATGCGGCGGCAAGAAAGACAACGATCGACTGATCGATAAAATCTATCGGCAAGAAAAGACACGCCACAAGAACCTCAAAAATGAAAAAGGCTGAAACGCCGACAGCGGCGTGACGGGCACGCGACCCGCGTTCGTCATCGATCTCTTTTCCGCGCCGCGCCGCAATGACGCCGTTCATCAAGATGCCAAACGCCGCCGCGACAACCCATGCCCACAAGAGAGATCCCGAAGAAATGCCGGAATTCCATGCCAGGAAAAATTCCCGGAAAAGCAGGAACGACAGCGCCATGGCAAATATCGTCCGTGCTGATTTCCGATCGACGACCAGAAAATCTTTAACGAGAAGCAAATAGTAGAACAATGCGCCATAAATCACGGCCATCAGCATCGAAGGCGCCGTTGCGACCGCGACACCGAGGAGGACGAGGAACGCCGGAAAATTCCTCTGCGCCTCGAAGAACGGAAAGAAATAGAGGCAGCAGGCCACCAGAACAAAAAGCCACGCAGGCAGATACCACCATGCCGCGGCAAAGATGGCCGCTCTAATGAGTAATGGCCAGTGAATCTGCCTTGAAATTGACGTGAGCCTTGCTGCCATCTTTAATGTCGCCACGGATTATCTTATCTGCCAGCTTATCAAGAATGACCTTCTGAATCAAACGCTTGAGCGGCCGTGCACCGAAATCCGCACTGAATCCCTCTCGCGCAAGATATTCCCTGGCGGCGGTGCCGACCACAAGATCGATATGATGGACGTCGCGGAGCTGTTTCTCGACAACCGCAAGCTGGATGTCCACGATCTTCTCGAGGTCCTGCTTGCGAAGCGGATTGAAGATCACGATATCATCGACACGGTTCAAAAATTCAGGCCGGAAACTTTGTTTCAGGGCATCCATTGTCTTTTTCCGAAAATCATTCTCCTCTTCCAAGGCGGCGTCCGCTCCGGCGCTGAAACCGATGCGGGACATCGCCCTTAAATATTCGCTGCCGACATTCGAGGTCATGATGATGATCGAATTCTTGAAGTTCACCGTCTTCCCCTTGCTGTCGGTCAACCGCCCGTTATCCAGAACCTGCAACAGCAGATTGAACACCTCGGGATGCGCTTTCTCTATTTCATCGAACAAAATAAGGCTATAGGGCCGATGGCGGACCATTTCGGTCAGCTGACCTCCCTCATCATAACCAACATAACCCGGAGGAGAACCGATAAGCCGACTCGTGGCATGGCGCTCCATATATTCGGACATATCGACCCGGATCAAAGCCTTCTCATCATTGAACATGAATTCAGCGACTGCTTTCGCGAGTTCGGTCTTACCGACTCCCGTCGGCCCGAGGAACATGAACGATCCGATCGGACGATTCACATCCGAAAGACCGGCGCGCGACCGGCGCAAGGCCGATGCGACAGCCGTAATCGCCTCGTCCTGTCCAACAACACGGGAATGGAGCACGTCTTCGATCTTGATCATTTTTTCAGTATCCGATTCGAGCATCCGCTTCAGAGGAATGCCGGTCCATACCGAAACAACAGCAGCAACATCCTCTTTGTCGACAGCATCTTTAAGAAAGCGGTTTTCGGCCGCGCCATTTCCCTTTCTGCCCTTTGCCGTTCCCGGCCCGAAATTCTTTTTCTCGAAGGTCTGGAAATCCTTTTCGGCCTTCGGCAATTCGCCGTAGGTGATCTCCGCAACCCGCTCGAGATTTCCGTCGCGTTCCGCAGCCGCCGTCTCCTGTTTCAGATTCTCGACTTTCTGGCGAAGCTGATGCAGGGTCTCGAATTTTATCTTCTCAGTGTGCCATTTCGCCGAAAGTTCATCGTTCTGCTCTTTGAGCTTCGAAAGCTCGATATCAATTTCAGTGATGCGCGCCTTGGCTTTATCGCCCTCTTTCGTGAGCGCCTGTCGCTCAACTTCAAGCCGCGTGATCTCACGCCGCATCACGTCGATCTCTTTCGGTAAGCTTTCGGAATCCAAACGCCTGGCGGCTGCCGCTTCATCAATAAGATCGACCGCCTTGTCCGGCAGGAACCGATCCGTGATATAACGCGCCGAAAGGTTCACAGCTTCTATGATCGCATCGTCCGCGATGCGCAAACCATGATGCATTTCGTATTTCTCTTTCAAGCCGCGCAAGATCGCGATGGAATCATCAATGGACGGTTCCTCTACCATAATCGGCTGAAAGCGCCGCTCGAGCGCCGGATCTTTCTCGATATATTTCTGATATTCGCGGATAGTCGTCGCGCCGACCGCATGAAGCTCTCCGCGGGCGAGAGCCGGCTTCAATAAATTCGATGCATCAACAGCGCCCTCCGCGGCACCGGCGCCCACGATCGTGTGGATCTCGTCGATAAAAAGAATGATGCGTCCCGCAGAATTCTTCACTTCTTTCATGAACGCACGCAAACGATCCTCGAACTCGCCGCGGAATTTCGTTCCGGCAATGAGCGATCCAAGATCAAGCTGAAGCACTTCTTTTCCCTTTAAAATTTCCGGCACGTCGCCGGACGCAATACGCTGAGCAAGCCCCTCAACGATCGCGGTCTTACCGACGCCAGGCTCACCGATGAGGCAGGGATTGTTCTTCGTGCGGCGCGAAAGAACCTGCATCAGACGGCGCAATTCCTCATCGCGGCCGATCACCGGATCAAGCTCACCTTTTTTCGCTTTTTCACTGATATTCACGGCATATTTTTCAAGCACCTGGAATTTTGTTTCGGGTGTTTCGTCGATCACATGGGCTGAACCGCGAAGCTGGGCAAGCATCCGAAATGCCGCCTCGCGGCGCACGCCCGATCTTTCGAGAACGGTCTTCGCGACGCTCTGCACATCAAGCAACGCCAGTAAAAGATGCTCGCATGAAACAAATTCATCTTTCTGCTGGGCGGCAACCTTTGCGGCACGATCGAGCACCGTCATAAGTTCCGGCGAAAGATACAACTGGCCCACCGGCGCGGAAGAGACGATCGGCGGAATGCGGTCCAATTCGAATTCGATCTGCTCATCAAGCTTTTCGATATTCACTCCGCAACGCTCGAGAACAGGAATGACGAGCGATTGCTCATCCTCAAGAAGCGCCGCCAAAAGATGAAGCGCCTTAAGCTCGCCGTGATTCTTCTGTGCGGCAATATCCTGCGCGTTCTGAAGCGACTCCTGGGCTTTAATGGTGAAACGATGAAAATTTGGCATAGTGTTTTTCTTATTATACTGGATTTATCCGAAAACTGTTTCAAAAATGAAACGCATAACCTCTACTATTATATTCTCATAAATTTGCCATTGTCAATCTATGGCATAGACTGCCAATGGACGCCTGGCCACGATTTCCCTTCGATCGTTGCGGCGCAAAGATGAGACCGCCGCGCCCGGAACGGTATCTTCATTTTTCTCTTTCCTCGCCATATCGCCATGATAGCGGGACGAAATGCCCACGCAAGATTACTTTAATGAAGTTTTAATCCTTTTGTCACATCGAGCCGCACGAGACCGTCTCTGTCTTTTTATATGCCGATTTCATATCCCCGTCCCGATACGCAGAGTTTGGATATCGGATAAAAGAATGCGGCGCAAAAAACGGGGTCCCTCACAAAGCTCAGGGGGATGAAAAACCGTTACTGCCCCGCGGGACGCTTTCCGAGCGTGACCTGCAGTGTCATTTCTTTGCCACCGCGATTGATCGTCAAGGTCACTACATCCCCCACATTATATCCCGAGATCACATCGCCAAGCACATGGTCGGCATCAAGCTGCTGTCCGTCCACTTTTTCAATGATATCTTCTGCCTGAATGCCGGCTTTCGCCGCAGGCGAACCTGACTGTACGGCCGGTCCGTCGCTCGATCCGCGAACCAAAGCACCGTTGCTCACCGGAAGATTCTGCTGTTTGACAATATCGGCAGTGATCACCAAATACCGCACGCCAAGATAAGGAGACAAGATATTGCCAGTCGTACGAACCGAGTCGATATCATGTTTTGCACGATTGATCGGTATCGCGAAACCAATGCTCTGCGCGTCCGAGGCGACCGCCGTATTGATACCGATGACATCTCCCTGCAGGTCGAGAAGCGGCCCGCCGGAGTTTCCCGGATTGATAGCAGCATCGGTCTGAATGACGCCTTTGATCGTTTCCTGCTGACCATCCGCCTCATCGCTCGCCGTCACGGTACGCTCAAGACCCGAAACAACGCCGACGGATACCGTGTTCGAAAACTGGCCAAGGGCATTGCCAATGGCGATCGCGGTTTGCCCAAGCTGGAGTCCGTCAGAATCGCCCAGATTCACCGTCGGCAATCCGGTCGCGTCGATCTTCACCACGGCGAAATCCTGCGATGGATCACGCGCAAGAACTTTCGCAACGTGCTTTTTACCGTCGTTCGTGATGACCGTATACGATGCGCCCGTATCCGAAACCACGTGCTTGTTCGTAAGGATCAGACCGTCCGAAGAGATGATGAATCCGCTGCCGCCACCAACCTCTTGAAGCTCCGTCTTTCCCGTATCGCATGGCGCGGTCATGTCCGTCGAACTGCCGAAAAGCTGCTGGAACTCCGGCGGCAGATCACCGAAAGGATTGTACGGACACTGTTCAACGACGGGGACCTGCTCCGAAATGACGATCGAAACGACCGCAGGCGACGCTTTTTTCACTGCCGCCATAACTGCAGCTTCGTAATCATTCGTCGAAACGTAGAGCGCGACACCCGAACTGGCATTGGAGGGCGACACCCGCTTAAGCCGCAAAAAAGCAGCAATAGCATTCCATGGACCAGTGGTCTTTCCCTGTGATAACGCGCTCACTCCCACCAGCATGCAACCAAGGAGAATACCGACCCCAACAACGACCGTTGCGATGACCAACCATTTTTTATTGTCTCTATGAATATCATGCATATGTTCCATTATAATACGATGCCTTATAAAAAAAAGTCGGCCGAAACGAGAGTCTCCGGTTTATCGTTGAAAAAAAAGAGCAGTTCAATTATCATTCCATAAGCAAGATTGATATCGCCCGGGTGGCGGAATGGCAGACGCAAAGGACTCAAAATCCTTCGATCGCAAGGTCATGTGGGTTCGACTCCCACCTCGGGCACACATAATAAACACCGGACATCTGAACGATGCTCGGTGTTTATTGTTTCTATCAAAAAAGAGCGTCAAACAGAAACTCTCTGTTGTCTTATTTATTCTCCATCCGAAGACGATGCAGACCCGATGGACGTGGAACTCGAAACAATAATCAGCATAGTTTCACCGGATTTTGCATAGTTGAATCTTCCGCGCAACTCTTTCTCAAAATTAACGGGATTTGAAAGATAATTCACTTCCGTCGAAAGGCTTTGCTCCTCCGTCTTTGCCTGCTCAAGCCCCTTGCTTACGTCAGCAAACTCTCCCGCGAGGGAATGTTCTTGCCGAATAGCCGAGATGATCTGGGTCCCGACAAAAATCAACGCAAGGCTCAGAATAATGATAGCGACGACCTTCATGATTTCATTATACCGCGTTCACAAACAAAAAATCATCCCGCAGTTTGCGGGATGATTTTTTCAATAACTGGACGGTCCGTTCCGGGACGGAACCCTAAAGCGAGACCTTCAGTTTTCTGCGGATATTCGTTCCGGAAATATTTCGGACGAAATAAAGCTTCGACCGATGGACGTTTTTCGGGCTCGATACCACTTCCGCCTTCACGATCGCCGGAGAATGGATAGGAAAAACTTTTTCGACGCCGACGCCGGCAAGCATGGTGCGAACCGTGAACGTTCCTCCCGCTTCGGAGCCGTGTTTCCGCGCGATCACAAGTCCTTCGAATGGCGATTTGCCTTCATAGACTTTGACCTTGGCCCCGGGCCGTATTTTTTTGATGATTTCTTCTGAGATCATGATGGTTGTTGTACGAGTGTTTCTATTTTTCCAATAAGGTCGTCGATTGATATCTTCACTTTCACAAAATATGCCTTCGCTCCCAACTGCTGCGCCTTTTCAATGTCGGAATCCTGAGCCAAATTGCTCACGATGACGACCGGCGTCCGCTCCAGACCAGGCATCAATGATATTGATTTCAAAACCTCGAAACCATTGGTCTTCGGCATGATGAGGTCCAGAATAACAAGATCCGGCCGCTCTTCCGGCAAACGCTTGATCGCGTCTTCGCCATCGAAAGCCTGGGCTATGGTAATCCCATCCTTTTCGAGACGCGCCTTAATGAGCGAGGAAAGAAACCTGTCGTCCTCGATCAGCATCACTTTTTTCGCTGCATCTGCCATGGCATTCATTGTACCATGCTTTTTTATTATCTTAAAGAGCTTTTTAGTTGTCCCAACCAGCTCGGCACAGAATTTTGCGGTCATGGGCTTATTCTAATGCCCGCAAAATTCCATGCCTTGCTGTCGACACTACATTATTTACTATGTAGTTTAATTGATCCACGCACAGCTTCCGCTACGCGTGCCTTGTTACGACTTAGCCCATGTCACCGAGCTTAGGCTAGACCCTCTCGCAACGCACGAAGTTTGCAGGATTTTCAATTTACTAACAATTTTCAATGTTGGATATTATTTGAAAATTGCCCCTTTGAAAATCTGCGCTCTTGCGCTCCGAGAGAGTCTTCACCCATTCCCGGCTCCCTTGGCTTGACGGGCAGTGAGTACAGGACTCGAGAACGTATTCACCGCGCCATGCTGATACGCGATTACTAGCGATTCCGGCTTCATGGGGGCAGGTTGCAGCCCCCAATCCGAACTGGGGCGATGTTTGATGGGATTAGCTCCCCCTTACGGGTTGGCAACCCATTGTCACCGCCATTGTAACGTGAGTGTAGCCCAAGGCATCAAAGGGCCATGCTGATTTGACATCATCCCCTCCTTCCTCCCAGCCTTTTGTTTGCGAGCAGATCAAAAGAGAGATTTGAGATATGAATTATGAGATATGAATATTCGTATCTCCTACTTCGTATCTCCTATCTCATCTCTTCCACTCCTGAACAAAAGGCTGGGCAGTTCTCGACGACACTTGTAACGTCGAATAGGGGTTGCGCTCGTTACCCCACTTAAGGGAACATCTCAAGACACGAGCTGACGACAACCATGCAGCACCTGCGCTAACTGTCCTTGTGAGAAGGCCAACGTTTCCGTCGGCTGTCAGTTAACATTTCCAGCCTTGGTAAGGTTCCTCGTTCATTGTCGAATTAAACCTCACGTTCCACCGCTTGTGCGAGTCCCCGTCTATTCCTTTGAGTTTTAAGCTTGCGCTCGTACTTCCCAGGCGGCCTGCTTAACGCGTTAGCTCCGCCGCTCCGAGGGTCGATACTCGAAACAGCAAACAGGCATCGTTTAGGGCGTGGACTACAAGGGTATCTAATCCTTTTTGCTACCCACGCTTTCGTGTCTCAGTGTCAGGAAAGTCCCAGTGCACTGCCTTCGCCTTTGGTATTCCGCACGATATCAACGGATTTCACCCCTACACCGTGCGTTCTATGCACCTCTAACCTCCTCTAGCTCCGCCGTATCTCCTGCACTTCCAGGGTTAGGCCCTGATCTTTAACAGAAGACGCGCGAAGCAACCTACACACGCTTTACGCCCAATAAATCCGGATAACGCTTGAGGTCTACGTTTTACCGCTGGTGCTGGCACGTAGTTACCCACCTCTTTCCGTAAGTCGCTCATTTGCATTGCTGACTTACTACCGCAGTTTACGACCCGAAGGCCTTCATCCTGCACGCGGTGTCGCTCGATCAGGCTTTCGCCCATTGTCGAATATTCTCGACTGCTGCCTCCCGTAGGAGTACGAGCCGTGCCTCAGTCTCGTCGTTGGGGGTCAGGCTCTCACCTCCCCTACCGGTCGTTGCCTTGGTAGGCCATTACCCTACCAACTAGCTGAT
>CAJAQL010000022.1 GCA_903944135.1 uncultured Parcubacteria group bacterium | reverse complement strand
CGCATGCAGGAAGAAAATGCAACAGGTCCCACCCGTGCGCATACCAGGCAAAAACTGTTATTTCAGTTGAGCTTCGAGATCGAGAAGTTGTCGCTCCAATGCCTGCAATTGCGCATTAAGCGATGTTGTACTTGAAGAAGATGAAGAAACTGTAGCGATTCCACCCGCAAGACCATTCAAAACTCCCCTCGTTTTCGGGCCGACGATCCCCCACCCCGCGCCGGAACAGAGAATGCCGCTGTCGCACTGAAATTTCT
The DNA here is from genome assembly GCA_903944135.1 of uncultured Parcubacteria group bacterium. GTDB lineage: Bacteria > Patescibacteriota > Minisyncoccia > UBA6257 > 2-01-FULL-56-20 > CAJAQL01. The sequence goes on along the minus strand of CAJAQL010000022.1, from coordinate 38,659 downwards.
GGACTGCCTGCTCGGTCAGAGTTCCAAAGAACCCCGTAGCAAGATTCGACGCGAGATAACCATGCGCGGCAAGCAGCGACTGCAATGTCGAAACCTGGTCGCTGCGCAATCCATAGAACAATGAAGTTGTTAAAAGCGATACGGATGGAAGCGTCGAAGAACTTACCGCAGACTGAGGCGACGAACTTTGCGTGCCGGCAACTGTCGCGGCAGGAGAAGAAACAACAACGGGAGAAGGGGCGGAAACAACCGTTGAGGTCGTCGTCGCGGAAACAGGATACCATTCCGCGTTCACCACCGTTGAAGATGACGAAAAGAGATTTCCCTGATTGTATGCCGAAACGCCGTACATATTGCTTCCCACTACGGGCGCCGCATCAAAGTAGAACGTCGTCGTAACGGTCGCTACCTGAGCACCATTACGATAGACATCGTATCCCGCAATACCGATCGCATCGCTCGATGGATTCCATGATACATCGATCGTTGACGTACCTACCCGCGCTGAAAGCCCGGAGGGCGGCGAGGGCGGCGTAGCATCGTTCATCACCGCGATCGTCGTGACCGTAGAAGAAGCCGAAACATTGCCGGCGGCATCATAGGCCGCAATGGCGTAACTATAGGAATTCCCTCCTGTGACGCCCGAATCGACATACGTCGTCGTCGATGATGTACCGATGACCAAATCATCGCGAAAAACATCATATCCGGTCACACCGATATTATCTGTCGCCCTCGTCCACGAAAGCGTGACTGCTGAAAGCGATGTCTGCTCTGCAGAAACGCTCGTGGGAGCCACAGGCGGTGTCACATCATAGAGAACCACAACCGTAGCAGGCGAAGAATACGGCGAGATATTGCCGGATGTGTCGTAAGCAGAAACCGTATAGGAGTACGTCCACGCTCCGGGCGGAAGGGTGTCGGTATACGAAGTGGCGGTAAGCGGCGTGGTGCTCGTCGTGATCTTCACGCCGCTCCGATAAACATAATATCCCGCAACACCATCATTATCGGTCGACGCATTCCATGAGAGCGTGACCTGCACCGAAGACGTAGAGGTATAGGTTGACGTCGGCGTTACCGAAAGGCCGGTCGGCGCAGTCGGCGGGTCGGTATCCTGCATGAGCGCAACAGTAGCGGTATTTGACTTGAAAGAAATATTTCCTGCCGCATCATACGCGGCAACTGCATATTGGTAAGAACCCGGAACAAGACTGGAATCGGTGAATGACGTACCGCTGACCGAGATGATCGCCGAGCCATTCCGATAAACATAATATCCCGCAACCCCCACATTATCCGTCGATGCACCCCAGGAAAGTGAAACCGACGACGGCTGATTGGCGGTCGCCGAAAGCCCGCTCGGTATCGTCGGCGGTTCGGTATCGGCGCTCTGCGCACGAATGATCGGCGCAAAGCCAATGTTTAAAAAAGAAAAGGTCAGAATTACCGCAACTGCGAAAACATTTTTCTTTGCCATAAGGGAATTATATCATACTGTCAGCATAAAACTTTCGGTAGATTTTACGCACTTGTTCGCCGATGCCTGTATGTTAAAATAAAGGCATGAACCAAAAAACAATAGTGATAGCCGCAATCATTTTGGGCATCAGTTTGGTTGGCGGTACGTTTATAGTCGCAAACACATTCTATAAGGTAAAAGGTCTTTCGAGCGTGATCTCGGTTACGGGATCATCCGATCAGACCATTACCTCAGACGTCGTCGAATGGCAAAGCAGTTTCTCGCGGAACGTGACGCCGGATCAATTGAGCGAAGGTTATGCCAACATGAAATCGGATCTTGCGATCGTGGAAAATTATCTCACGAACAACGGCATTGCAACCAGCGATATTGAGGTCGATCCCATCATGGTGATGCCGAACTACGACAACAGCGGCAACTATTACGGCAAGGGTGGCGGTTCGAGCATCATCGGTTACCAGCTCTCCGAAAACGTAACCGTGCAATCCAACGATGTTACGGGCGTCACGAAAATAGCGCAGGGATCGGGCGATATCATCAATCAAGGCGTCGTTTTCTCAAGCCAACCGCTCCAGTATTTCTACAGCAAGCTTTCGGAATTGAAGCTTGATATGCTCGCCAAGGCGACGCAGGACGCACAGGCACGCGCATCACGCATCGCAGAGAATGCCGGCGCCAAGCTCGGCAATCTTCGCAGCGCCGATATGGGCGTCTTTCAGATAACACCCGTCAATTCTACCGATCTCTCGGATTACGGCGAATACGACACGAGCTCTATCCAGAAACAGATCACTGCAGTCGTCCATGCATCGTTCAGCGTAAATTAGGGCGCATAAAATCCCGATAAAAATAAAGCTTCCGAATGCGAATCGCCGGTCCAAAAAACCGGCGATTCGCATGTTCCCATAAACTACCTATTGAATCCGAAATAGAATGCAGCGCGAAACCCTCCGCGTAGATCGATGTGATATCGTTCAAGCAGTTCCAAAACTGCTGGCGGCAAATTCCCGAAACCTTCCTGCCCCCTCGACGAAGCTGAATCCGTACGGGGATGCGGTGCATAATTTTCAATACCAATACCCGTGCGCGTCCACGGAACCCGGCGGCCGATCGATCCTTCCGGAGCACCGCTTGCGGAACTCGCAACATTTGATCGTGTGACCGTGAAACTCGCACCGTCGGCACCGAGCGCCGAAGGAACCGCGAGCGCCATGCCGTCCGATGTTATCATGGTCATCGATCGGGCATCCGCGCCGGTTATACTCGCCTGGCTGCCGTTCTGCACCGCAAAACCGCCAGAAAACGAGACTGAACCGAAATTATCGAGCGGAACAAAACCGGATCCATCGCTCGGCATTTCCTCGATCCATTCGGCTGACGAATGCGAGGAATCATACGAAACCGTCGTTTGATAACTTTGACCATTCGTAAGGTCCGCAAGCGAAATCAGCCACGTTCCATTCAGTTGATCCGTCAACCGCGCCTGTATGGTATCTCCTGGATTCACCGTCATGGGAACCGTCTCAGATGATGCTGGCAAAAGCTCGTACCATGCCGTATACGTTGTCGTGCCGTTCTCTATGACCGCCTGAGTGCCGGTCTGGATCAGATCGGTCGACGAAAGACCGCCGATGCCCACCCACGTTGCGTCCGCAGCAAAGCTTGTGCTTGCGGCCGCCTGCGGAACGATCCAATCGGCCCCGATCGAAGTATAGCCGGTCCCCAGCGCGACATAACCGGACCAATTCCGTGAAGTATCCGTGCTTATATAGGAATTCGGCGCCGTGCCGCTTGAAACATCTTCATAAATCAGAACGTGAGGAGGGGCCGCCGATGCCGAACCGATGCCCGCCACGGCAAAAACGACTGGCAATAATAAAGTTATCGCTAAAATCCTTCTTTTCATGATATATCTCGAACTTATCTCCACTAGTAATACATCGAAACGACCGAAAAGGTTGCAGTATGACAAAATCCCCGCGCAGCTCGGAATGACAGAAAAACTTTTGGGATAGGCTCTAAAATCTATTTCAAAAGCTTCCGCAGATACTCTCCGGTAAAGCTACCTTTCCTTCGGGCGATGTCTTCCGGCGTTCCAACACCGACGATCGTGCCGCCGCGCGCGCCGCCTTCAGGACCAAGATCGATCACCCAATCAGCGGTTTTGATGACATCCAAATTATGCTCAATGACGACCACGGTATTTCCGCGATCGACAAGCCTCTGGAGAACTTTCAAAAGCTGATCGACATCCGCAAAATGAAGTCCGGTCGTCGGCTCATCGAGAAGATAGAGCGTCCGACGCGTATCGCGTTTGCCGAGTTCAGCCGAAAGCTTGATGCGCTGCGCCTCACCGCCGGACAAGGTGGTCGCCGATTGGCCAAGCTCCAAGTAGCCCAAACCAACCTCTTCCAAAATCACTAATTTTTCATACAGCCACGGGATGTCTTCGAAGAATTGCACGGCCTCCTCAATCGTCATCTTAAGGATGTCGTAGATATTCTTTCCCTTATATTCAACCTCGAGCGTTTCGCGGTCAAAACGTTTGCCTTTGCAGATATCGCACGTCACATAGACCGTCGGTAAAAAATGCATCTCGATCGCGATCGTGCCATGTCCTTCGCAATTCTCGCACCGACCGCCCGGCACATTGAAGCTGAACCGGCCCGGCTTGTAGCCGCGCACGCGCGCGTCTTCCGTCGCCGCAAAAAGATCGCGGATGTGCGTCCACGCGCCGACATACGTCGCCGGATTCGAACGCGGCGTGCGGCCGATCGCCGCCTGGTCGATGTTGATGATGCGATTGATATATTCCAATCCAAGGATCGATTTATAATTTTCTTCCTGATTTTTTGTGCGGTTTAATTTTGCGGCAACCGCCTTATGAAGCACATCATAAACCAGGCTTGACTTCCCTGATCCGGAAACGCCGGTCACGGCCGTGAAACGACGAAGCGGGATATCGACATCGACATCTTTCAGGTTGTTCGCGCGCGCACCTCGGATCTTCAAGAATTCCTGCTTGCTGTCCACCTTGCGCCGGTGTTCCGGAACTTCGATGAACTTTTTGCCGCGCAAATACTGGAGCGTAAGCGAATCCTGTTTGGTGTCTTTCAGAAGCTCCGGCATCGGTCCTGCCGCTACGACATTCCCGCCATGCACGCCCGCACCGGGTCCGATATCCACAAGATAATCCGACTCGCGGATCGTATCCTCGTCATGCTCAACAACGATAATCGTGTTTCCCAGATCGCGCAGATCCTTCAATGTTTGGATAAGCTTGGCATTATCGCGCTGATGGAGACCGATCGTCGGTTCGTCCAAAATATAAAGCGTGCCGACCAGCCGTGAACCAATCTGCGATGCAAGGCGTATCCGCTGGGCTTCGCCGCCGGAGAGCGTGCCAGCCTTCCGGTCAAGCGTGAGATATTCAAGCCCGACATCCATCATGAACTTCAGCCTACTTTTGATCTCGCGGAGCGGCGCGACCGCTACCTCCTCCTGCGATGCCGTCTTGAATTTCAACGAGGAAAAGAATGCGAGCGCGTCCTCGATCGAGAGCGCCGTGACCGTCGTGATATTCTTGTCGTCAATAAGAACGTTCAGACTCTCTTCCTTGAGCCGCTTGCCCGCGCAGACCTCGCAGATCTCATCCGACCAGATATCCTTCACCCCCAAGCCATGGCATTCCGGACACGCGCCATAGGGACTATTGAATGAAAAAAGGCGCGGCTCGATCTCCGGAAAGGAAAATCCGTCGTGGGGACAGGTGAATTGCGCCGAAAGAGAGACTTCCTCATCAGTGATGATCGTGAGAACGCTATTGCCGTATTTGAGCGCCGACTCGATCGCTTCCGAAAGCCGCAAGCGATTTTCCTTGTCCTTGAAATTCATTCCTGCCGGAATACGGTCAACGACCAACTCGATCGTATGGACATTATAACGGCCAAGCTCGATCCGTTCGCGGAGCGAATGGTATTTGCCGTCCACGCGCACTTCGGTAAAACCGGCGTTCAGGAGATCGTACAACATCTGATAATATTCCCCTTTCCGGCCGCGGACGACCGGCGCAAGGATCACCATATTCTTTTTGCTTCCGTTCTTGTTTGAGATATCGATCGCAATGTCCACGATCTCTTCATTCGTGAGTTTTTTGATCTCGCGACCGCAGCGCGGACAGAACGGCCGGCCGGCGCGCGCAAAAAGCACCCGGAGATAATCATAGATCTCCGTTATCGTCGCGACCGTCGAACGCGGATTCGCCGAATGGCTTTTCTGGTCGATCGAGATCGCGGGCGACAATCCTTCGATATCGTCGACATCCGGCTTGTCGAGGCGGCCCAAAAACTGCCGCGCATAAGCGGACAGCGATTCGATATAGCGGCGCTGGCCCTCCGCGAACAGCGTATCGAACGCCAAGCTCGATTTGCCCGAACCCGAAAGTCCCGTGAAAACAACCATCTTGTCCCGCGGGATCTCAAGATCGATGTTCTTTAAATTATGCTCGCGCGCGCCCTTGATTATGATCTTATCGTGCATGGATTTTTTGTCATCCTGAGCCTTGCGAAGGATCTCTATAACTATAAATAGATTCCTCGCGAAGCTCGGAATGACGATAAACAAACGCAGAAATCGCCCCAAAACAGTCTCTTATAGGGGGTACTCAAACCATACTATAAACTTTTCCGATAAGCAATCTTAGAACCTATCGAGGCCTCATTCTTCTTTATCACCCAGCACGGATTCGAGATAAACTATGACCAGCGAAATAAATACCGTAAGGATCGCGGCATAGATGAACTTCGCGATCATCGTATGGGAGTCGAGAGGGAAAACATATTTGATGAACGTCGAGATCGCATCATTCCAGGCAAGACCCGCAACCAAAGCGAGCGCGGCGCTGATATAGCTCAGAAATTTTCCGCGTGTTTTCTTCCGAACCGTCTCCGCTTTTTTGACGATCTTCTCTTTGACTTCTACGACATTCTTGGGTTCCATAAAATCATTATAACATAATTTCTTGTCATTCCTCGCGAAGCTCGGAACGACGAAGGGGGCAACGAAAAATATCTTTATTTCTTGTTGAGCAACGTCCTCTTGTACGTGTCCAAATGGTTCAAGATCAAACCGGTGCCTTTTGCGACGCAGAAAAGCGGATCTTCGGCGACATACGCCTGCACGCCGAGATAGCGTTCCAAAAATTCCGGCATATGGTGCAGCTGGACGCTGCCGCCGGAAAGAATGATGCCCTTTTCCATAATATCCGCCACAAGCTCCGGCGGCGTTTCATTGAAGACGTTCTGTACCGAAGCGACAATATCGATCAGAAGCGGATTCAACGCTTCTGCGATCTCATTTGAATTGATCATGATGTCTTTCGGCAATCCCGTCACAAGATCCCGTCCACGTACCCGCGCTTCCATTTTTTCCTTCAGGGGGATCGCGGATCCTATCTGAATCTTCACGTTCTCAGCTGTCTGTTCTCCGATTGCGAGGTTATATTTTTTCTTCACGTAATCCATAATGGACTGATCGAACTTATTGCCGGCTACGCGCAAACTCGCCCAAGAAACGATGTTGCCAAGCGCAATGACCGCCTGCTCCGAGGTTCCGCCGCCGACGTTCACGATCATGTTGCCGCTCCGCGCATTGATCGGAATGCCCGCACCCAGAGCCGCAAGGATCGGTTCACGGACGATAAACGCGCTTCCCGCGCCCGCTTCCCGCGCCGCGTTCATCACGGCGCGCCGCTCCGTCTGAGTGATGCCGGCCGGCACCGAGATCACGACGTCCGGGCGCAATATTGAAAATGCGCCAGACGCCTTATTGATGAAATATTGAAGCATCGCCCTCGTGATATAATAGTCGGCGATAACGCCATCCTTCAACGGACGATAGGCCACTATCTCCTCCGGCGTCCTGCCGATCATCTCCTTGGCTTCCGCACCTACGGCAAGCACCGTATTTTCCGGGCGCGTCAAAGCGACGATCGTCGGTTCGTTGATGATAAATCCCCTGCCCGGAACAAAAACGACGGTATTTGCCGTCCCAAGATCAATGCCTATTTTCTTGCGAAACATAAGAACATTAAAGCGCCAAAATACGAATAAGTCAAAAAATGTATTTCGTCATCCTCTGCGGCGGCGGAGGACCCGTGCTTTATTAAAAGACCAGGATCGAAAGCACAGATGGTCCCGCTACCGGAACCACGACATTTTCATCATCCCGTTGAAAAACGGTATCCAGGAGCCGATGTTGAACCTCAGCACGAGGTTCAACATCAAACCAACTATGGACTCCAATCTACCGAAATACTGGTCACCTTCGGGCTGACGCTCTGCGCAATGTCCGTCGTCAAAATGACGCGGTAACGGAAATAACGGTACCCTGAATATGCGGAATAATTCGTGATCGGAATCGGCGTATTTGGGACACTATTGGCTGGATTTTGAGGATAGGTAGTGTTCACCGTTCCATCGTAACCGGTAAATGTCCATGGCCCACTCGAACTGTTCGATGCGGCAAACTGGAACGCGACCCCGCATGTCGCGCAGCCATTCATCGATCCCTGCCAAACCACGGAATTCAGCTGCGCCCCGGTCGATGACGTATCGAAAGTCGCCGAATCGAGCATGCCGGTCGCCGCGACCGGCAGCCAGCTTGTCACCACGCTGTAGTTCGACGTGCCGCAACCACCGGTATTGGAACAATTAAAACTGATCCAACCAATCACGTCATTCCATGCCCATCCGCTAAAAACTCCGTTCGAGATCGAAACTCCGTAGTTCGACGTGCCGCAACCACTGGTATTTTGACAGCTAAAACTGATCCAACCGACCGAATCGTTCCATGCCCATCCCGAGAGTGATCCACCGCCGCTATTGGTCACTTTGTAATTGCTGTTTTGCGAAGAACAAATATTACCAGCCGGCGAGGTTGCGCAATCAAGCGAAATAGGACCGATCGATGAATCGGCGTAACCCGTAAGCTGCGTCGGCGTCACATTGATATTCGCCTCGCTGTAAAAATTCATCCACCCGATCAGATCGTTCCATGCCCAATGCTGAGTGGTCGTTGCGCTGATATTCGTCACGGCAAAGACAGAAGAAGGGAAAAACAAGAAAAATATAATGAAAATACTGAAACCAATTGCCATTCCCGCGAGAGCGGAAATCCAGTATTTTCGTGATCCGTTCTGGATCCCCTCTTTCGCGGGGACGACAGAAGAAAATGCACAAGATGAAGTCATTCGCGCCGGGACGGCATTCTTTTTTCTGCGATAAAATAAAATCTTCATGTTTTTAATATCCCGGTATGGCAACGTAGATCGCTCCGGTCGACGTCTGATAATCGACATTCGTCGAACTTGCGAATTGATTGTTTGTCGACGTTTCCGGCATGGTCACTCCAGGACCGCCCGACCAGCCGTTCTGTGAAACAACATTATTCCTGCCGCGGACAATATAGGTCGTCATCGTATTGACTGGACCGTTCGGCCAGCTATAAACGACCGTTATCTGTTTTGTCGAAGGATCATACGTTCCGCCGCTCGTCACGATATTCCCCGAACCATCGCGATAGACATCCGAAAGATAGAAATAGCGGGTATAGGTCACATTCGATTGCCCGAGCGCATAGAGCTGGGATATCTCTGTTGTGGAAAGCGCGCGATTATAGACGCGGACATCGTCAAAAGTTGAACCAGCTGCTGCATCTGAACAGCTCGTGGCATAATCACCAACATTTATTTGACTGACAGTTCCGTATGAACCGCTTAGACTTCCTGAACCCTCAGATACTCCGTCTTCATACATTGTTTGGCTCGATGAACTAAGATTGAATACGTAAGTAAATAAATGCCATCCCGTAGTGCCGGGTACCGAAAAAGAAAACCCGGTATTCACGCCGCTATTGTTTGCTATTGCCACAGTACCAGCGGTAAAATAAATCCCTTGAAAATTACCCGAAACAGTCATATTCGTCAGTAGATGAAACATTATATGACTTGACGGATTCTGCGCCCAAAATGAAACGCTAAAATTACCCGATGGAAGATTTTGGATGATTGATGGCACACTGGGTGATTGCACGCCAGGTCCGGATGTACAGTTCGTCGGGACTGAAGCGGCATAATTTATTGCGCTGGCGCCGATTTTTCCTGACTGCCATGTAATCAACGGCGAGTTAGTTAAATTCAATACAACATTATTCCCACTATAGTCATAGGCCACCGTTCCCGTTCCTTCGTCGAATGGCCAATATCCGACAAGTCCCGAGGTTAACGATGACGTTGAAACCGTACTGGTCACGACCACGATCGATTCCGTCCCGGTCGCAACGGTGAACGGCGAAATCGAAGTATTCATATAATATGCATACGATGTCCCCGTCGAAAGCGCGAGCACATTGTTCCAATTTCCTTCCGACCAGACCCGCACATTATCAAGTAATTGTTTGCCGAGCAACGATGCCGCCTGCACCTTTGTCGCTTGTGAGTTCGACTGCAATGCCGGAACGATAAGCATAACGCCACCGGTAATAAGGATGGCGCCGATCGCGACGGCAATCAGCACCTCAACCAGCGATTGGCCTGAACAAATCTTTTTGCGCATGACACATACCTGCATGTTCTTATTTTAGCACATATTACTGTCGTTACCGTGAAGACGGGAATCCAGAAAATAAAACGAATCTGGATCACCGCTTTCGCGGAGATGACAGTCATCTATGGAATCCCAGATCCGCAGGATTATCATCGCCAGATATGCGGCCAATTGAACCACCAGCAGCTTCGAACTTTTCACGTAACGCCGCAACCTCGTCGATCAGCTTGACCGTTTCGGCGGAAAGTTCTTTGCGCTTTGCGCGGTAACGCGACCAATATTCAATGACCAGTTTACTGTCTCCGAACACTTTTTTAACCTTTTCTTTTTTGGCTATTTCGAGCGCATACCGCAGAGCCAAAAGTTCGCCATAATTGTTTGTGGCCTCGTCGTGACGGATAAGATGCTTTCCGAAACGATTCAGCTCTTTTTCGTGCAATGCCTTATGTAGAAGATTCTTTCCACGCTCATCGGTAACGCTCACCTCGACGCCTTCGCCTCGTCCCGTCCCGGCATCAAAATAAATGCCAGGTTCCAACTTTTTATGGACCTTCGATTCATAGCGGGCACCCTCTCCAAGCCATGCGCGTGCATCCTCTCTTGAGGGAAATCCCCGATACCTTGCCGCCACAACGCCCGAAACCATCTTTTCGCAAACACCCCAATCGTCCGTGATGCCCGATGTCCCGTTCGGTAAAAGATAGGCGTAATATTTTTTCTTCTTTGAAGGCATGACATTTTTTCCGTCATTCCCGCATGCGCGGGAACGACGGAAATTTTTTATTTAACACAGCAATAATTTCTTCCTTCGCTTTTTCCATCTCCTCTTTCGTTTTAAACTCTGCCGCGCCGGCAGAAGCATGACCACCGCCGCCATATTTCTTCATCAGCTGCCCGATATGTATCCTCCCCTTTCTGGTAAACCATGGATTCTCTCCGGCACCGATATGATAGAACGATCCTTTCATATTTATGCGCACGCTATAGCGCAGTTTCGGAAAAAGATAATAAGGCGCATAGCGAAGCATTTTATCGGAATGACCAATAAGATTGATCAACGTGGCGTTTCCGATCACGGCAAGGTTTTTTCGATAGAAATCAACGTCCCGAACAGCACGTTGCCGCGCCCGCCTGCCTGCCGCCGCGATCCGCGGGATCCCAGCAACCTCCTTAAAGGACGTTGCTGCCAGGCGCCGAACCAGCCATTCTGCTTTTTTGGAGTCTCCCTTCTGTGCGTCAATGAAGCTGTCGATCGCGAAAGCCGGCTCCTTCATGAGAATCGTCTGTTTTGCCGAAGTATATCGCGCGCCGTCGATGATATCGAGCCAAATGATCAATCCACCCAAATACGCAGGCGGCTGCCATTTGAAATTCCTTTTGAGCGTAGCGTACGCCATATGGCAACACGAGAAATATCGAGGCCGGTAGGCATGTTCGGCGTCTTCGTGGAATTTCTTCTGCCATGCCTTTTTTTTGAAAGCCGTCGGATGATGATCGAACCAAAATGCCGTGCCCGGATGAAACGGGAAATCCAGCACGATGGGCGCGTTCCGTTTTCCCTTGAAGAGATGATGCTTCTTAAAAAAAGCATCATCGAGCCATTGGGGCTGAAGATCGTGATCCACGGGAGTGAAATGACCGATATGGTCGCCGCGGCCTTCAAGGAACGACAGCATGACCGCCGCCGAAGCCCAGCCGTCAAAATCATTATGAAAATAAAGATCGTAAGTCATAATTCGTAGCATCATCCCATTGAAATGGGATCCGGATTCCCTATTCCTGGACCTCCGCCTTCGCGGGGACGACAGATAAAAATTTTTAAATTATTTCAACCCTCAATAAGTTTATAATCGTCCGAAAAAAGATACTCTGCAAGCTTGAAAATACTGTACGTCATAAATGGCGCGGCAAAAACATCAATGGAATAGTGCACGTGAGCCAAGAGAACCGAGATGCCCATAATCGCCGATACGATGAAGTAGAATATCCGCCAGAACCGCTTATCCCAAAAAATGAGCGCAAGTAAAAATGGCAATCCCGTATGCGCCGAGAAGAAATATCCTGCCTGCAAGTTCAGGGCAAGGTAAATGCGGTCAAGAAAACCATTGCTGTCGGGAACGATCTGGTCGGGATAAATGCCGAGATGCGTCACGGCAACAAAGAACGCGCGGATCGCGATAAAGATAGCGACTGCCTTCAGGGTAAAAAGAAGATATTTCGGCTTACAGAGAACAAGGATCATGGAAGTAACAATGAGCAGAAGCGCACCCTCGATGATAACGCCATTCATATTGACCACCGGCAGATTATCGAGGAAAATATCGCCCACAAAACGATTGGCGTTGCGTGTCGAATATGCGCTTGCATAATATTGGAACGTAAGCGCGAGCGCGAGAAGCACCAATGCCACACAGAGCGACCGCACTCTTTCTTTTGTGAAAAAATCCTTGTATTTCATTTTTTTGTCATTTCAGGCAGAGCCTGTCCCGATGCTTTGCGAGGGACGAAAAATCTTGAGAATCATAAATCATCGTTCGAAATTCCTCGACAGGCTTGGCATGGGATTTTTTGAATTTTTCAGCGCTTCAATGCCCGGAAGTTTCTTGCCGGCGAGAAAATCAAGCATCGCGCCGCCGCCCGTCGAAATAAAAGTGAACTTCTTATCAAGCCGTGATTTTTTGATGAACATCACCGTTTCTCCGCCGCCCGCGACAGAAAGTGCTTTTCTATTTTTGCCGATTGCCTTCGCAACAGCAAGAGAGCCTTCACCGTAAGGCCTCACATCGATCAAGCCAAGCGGACCGCTCCAGACGATCGTTGCCGCCCCGCCGACCTCCCTGATAAAAAGCTTCCTGGTGTTCGGGCCGATATCCACGATCGCATCCTTGCGCCACGCATAATCGACCGGCAGGATCATATTGGAATAACAAGCGATTTTTTTGATCTCGCCGATATCGCTCATATCCTTCAATGACTTCTTGACTTCCACGCCACGAACAGCAAGCATCGTATTTGCCGGACCGCCACCAAGAAGGAACTTATCCGCTTTATCGCGGAAATAGCGCAGAACATCCAACTTATCGGAAACTTTTGCCCCGCCGACGACCATAATGAGCGGCCGCTTCGGCCGGATCATGACCCGCGAAAGATGCGTGATCTCAGCTTCCAGTTCAAGACCGGCATAGCTCGGGAGGAATTTCGTTATCGCCGCAACCGAAGCGTTTGCCCGATGCGAAACCGCAAAAGCGTCGTTCACATAAATATCTCCGAGCGACGCAAGCTTTTCCGCGAACTTCGGATCGTTCTTTTCTTCCCCTTTTATAAATCGAAGATTTTCGAGAAGAAAGATCGATCCCTGCGGCGCACTGGCGACCATCTTTTTGATGCGGGCGAAATCAAAATGATCAATGAACGCAACTTCGCGCCCCAAAAGTCGCACAAGCTCGACGGCATCCTTCCTTAAGCTGAACTTTCCATCCGCCACGCTTAATCTAAGAGGCTTGCCCCGCGAAGCCGCTTCGGCGAAGTGGGGCCGGCCGCGATGGCTCAAAATTATAATTTTGCAATCGTTCTTTAACAACAATTTGATCGTTGGAAGAACGGCGCACATCCGCCAATCATCTTCGGTATTGAAATCGAGCCGCAAAAGTACGGTCTTTTTCTGCAGCTTCTTTGCGCCGATCTTACTGAGAAAACGAATCATAATTTTATTCTTCCAAAATTAGCAATTAGCGAGACACTACCTTAAAAGATGATCATCCCCGTAAACGACGATAGATGCCGTCTTCGATCGTCTGGCGATCCTCGCCGTACTTCATGCGCGAATATTCTTTCATCTTTGCTGCGATATCCTTGTCCCCACCGGTCCATGATGCCGTGCCGATCTTCATGAGAAAAGCGCGCGAGGTTTGTCCGTCGATCAAAAGCCGCGCATACGCCCGCAAGTTGTCGATATTGATAAGATCGTTACGGCTGAAAACCGGCTCGAATTGCTTCTCCAGGAATTCCGCGTCCTGCGGACCGACCCGAAACGCGAGGATCGATCCCACGTTTCCGAAAACCGAATCGCGGATCTTATCGTCCAGTTGGGCAATGAACTGATGCGCCACCACGAGATCAAGCCGATATTTACGCGCCTCGGAAAGGATCGTCGAGATCGAATCGGTCGCAAAATTCTGGAACTCATCGATGTAGAGATAGAAATCCCGCCGCGCCGCGCCTTCCGCGATATCTGCGCGCGATAGGGCCGCCATCAAGAGCTTCCCCGTAATGATCAAGCCAAGCAGCTGGGCATTCAGGTCACCGATACGCCCCTTTGAAAGGTTAACCAAGAGTATCTTCCCGGAATCCATGATCTCGCGAAAATTGAACGCCGATTTCGGCTGGCCGACGATCGGCCGCATGTAATCATTTGAAATGAATGTCGTGAACTTCGAAGTGATGTACGGCGTCATATTGGCGAGCGATGCGTCACCGCCCGCTTTCGTCGCCTCTTTTTCCCAGAAATCGACGACGACCGGATTCTTGATGCGCGCAAGCTTGCGGGCGCGGTACGCCGGGTCCGAAAAGATACGCGGCACCTCGATCAAGGTCGCCGGTTCGTTTGGCATGTCTTCCATCATGAGAAGCAATGCGTTCCGCATATATTGTTCGAACATCGGACCACCGGTCGTTTTCAGATCATAAAGCTTATCGAAGATATTGATCATCTCGTTCACGATGAACGTCTTCTCCTCCGGCCGGTCAAAATTGTAATCGAGCATGTTCATGCCCATCGGCCGCTCGAGATCGGCGGCATTGAAATAGATCACATCGTTCAACCGCTCCTTCGGCACGAAACCGAGCGCGTTCTCCACAAGATCGCCGTGCGGATCGATGATCGCGAGCCCCTTCCCGGACTGGATATCCTCTTTCGCAAGATTCTGCAGCAAGGTCGACTTGCCAGTCCCCGTCTGACCGACAATATAGATATGCCGCCGCCGATCCTCGTCGGTCATATAGACCGGTTTCGTATTGCCGCGGAAAAGCGAATCGCCGAGAAGAAGCCCTGCCTTCGGCAGATTTTCCGGTGGCGGCGCCTCGCGCGATTTCAGCCATTTTACGCGCGGTGTTTCCGTGGTCGAGATCGGCAAATGATAGAAGCTCGCGATCTCCTCGCTTGAAAGCACCATCATCTGACTCGCATCGAACGATCGGAAAATGAAATCTTTCACGATGCGTTTCGCATTGCGCGGCTTCACGATCTTAAAATCATTGCGCGTCGGACTTCCAAACTGCCCAAAACCTGCGGCGACGCCATCGACGATATCCTGGACCTGGAACTGGGAAGCGGCCGATGCGACAATGCGGACATTCACCTCGAAAAGCGGCTTGGCGATCTTCGCCTGCAACGCCTTCACGGCTTCCTCATCGACGACGCGTTCGCTTTTTTCTTTTGCTTTTTCTTCCTCGGTCTTCGGATTGAACACCTCGCCGACATCCTGCAGGGATATTGAAAAATCGTTGCCTAATACTTTCTTCACGGATTCCCCTTTCTTCAATAATTCGATGTGTTTTCTGATCGATTTCGCAATGTTCTTTCCGGCGGGGCGCATGATCACCTGCAGAGCGACGCCCTCACCGATCTCATTGATCTTTGCGAGCGTCCCGAGGATCGGTTCGAACGAATCAATGCCGAGTTCCATATAGGTCCGGATCGGCAGAGCGTAAGATTCCTTAAGGGTCACGTACGCCGCCGCAGTCGCGCCATTGACGTTAAAAATATTGAAATCATCGCGCAAGAGCTCAACGCTCGCTCCGCTCCATAAGCCCTGGATCTGTTTTGCGGCAATTTCTGCGAGCAATTTCGGAACCGCAAGATAGAAAGATATCTCTTCGCCGACATGGGGCACGGCGATCTCGAAGGAGAACGGTTTTTTAAAACCCGACAACCCGCCGAGCAATTCTTCGAAATGAGCTATTTCCGATTTGAAATCATTGGACTCCCCTCTGCCTTTTTCATCGGGTAGGATCCTCGGAACTTTAATGAGAAAAAGCGAGGTCTGGAGCGAATCGGAAAAATTCTTCACGCGCATCCGGCGGATCCAGAAAAAAACGCCGAAGCCGGCGGCGGCGCCAAGCATAAAAGCGGAGAAGACAAAATAAAACGTCATGGTATCATTGTATCACACATTAAGCTCATGACGTGGATATTTTTTGCCATCGCAGCACCGGCACTTTATAGCGCATCGAGCTTTGTGGATAAATTTCTGATCGAAAAAAGGGTCAAGAACCCCATTCTGCTCACGGTGCTCGGCGGCATTATCACGTTTCTTGCCGCAGCTGCCGTTTTTCTCCTCCACGGCACCGGTTCACTCTCGATAAGCCAAATATCCATTCTGCTCATTGCCGGCATCTCTGCCGAACTCGCACTCATCCCTTATTATCGCGCGCTCTCGTTCGACGACACCTCGCGCGTTCTGCCGCTCTTTCAGATCATCCCTATTTTCGTTGCCATCCTTTCTTATGTTCTGCTCGGTGAAACGCTCACGTCGCTCGGCATCATCGCTTTCCTGCTCATCATGTCCGGCGGCTTCATGCTATCCCTGAAAAAAATAAGCTCGGCGGCATTCCGGTTGAGGCGATCATTTTGGTGGGCCATGGCAGCCAGTGCGCTCTATGCCTTCCCCTCGGTTCTTTTTAAATTAGTCGTTGTTCGTGCTGATTTTTGGACCACGCTCGCATATGAATGTCTCGGGGGCGCAATCGGCGCTTTCATATTGTTCCTTATTTTTCTCAAAAAATCGGAACAGGAAGCAATTACGATAAGCGGAAACACTTGGATCATCATTGTCGGCAACGAAATCCTTTATTTCATAGGTCAGCTTTCCGGATTCTATGCTGTGACGCTCGGACCAGTCGCGCTCGTGGCGGCATTCGGCAGTACCGGACCGCTTTTTACGCTTCTCTACGGCATTATCCTCTCGCTTTGGCTGCCGCAGATCATCAAAGAAGATCTTACCGAGTCGACCCTTCGGGTCAAAACCATAGCGATCACCTTTATCCTCGCAGGAGGAATACTGATCAGCGTTTCCAGATAGAAGAAAGACCCGCTTGCAAGCAAGGGGTCTTTGGTTTTAAGGAACTGTATCGCACTTATAGCTGCGATGGGCTTGGTCTCGGCAAATATGTCGAGAAATATTTATAGATAAGAAAACATAGATTGTAGGAGACCTAGTTATAGTTTAAGCCTCCCATAACCGCCGTCAAGCCGGCCTGTGCACAACTAATAATCCCATTACATCATTCAGAGACCGTTAAAAAGCCTTAACCGATCTTCGACGATCTTCTTTATCCCTTCTATTGCGAGCGGGAATATCTTATACGGAGCTATCTCGTCGGGATTTGCTGCAAGTCCCGCTTCGACGCCGCGGCGCCATGCGAGCCGAAGTTCGCTTGAGACATGGACGATATCCATACCCGCCGCAACCGCCGCTTTGAAATCCTCATCCGCGGTCCCCGATCCGCCGTGTGAGGTCATCCAGTGGCCGCCGCCCGTCGCATTGACCGGAAGAGCGACTATCGCCTGCTTGATTTCCGCAATGCGCGCAATATTGAGACGTTTCTTTTCTGTTCCTGCGACCATTGTTTTTAAAAGTCCGTGCATATTGCCGACCGCAGGCGCAAGCACATCGATACCCGTTTCCCGCATGAATCGCACCGCTTCCTCCGCTGTTGAGAGCGCCAAGTTCACTGGCTTCTCCGCGATGACCTCCGATGAAGTTCCGATATAGCCGATCTCTCCCTCGATGACGATCGCGGGATCGATCGCACGGATAGCCGCAACCACTTTTTTGGTTTCCGCGATATTCTCCTCCATGACAAGGCCAGAACCATCAAAGAGAACTTCATCAAATCCTGCATTTGCAGCTTCGATCGCTTTTTCGAACGAATGCGTATGGTCGGCGTTCAAAAATATTGGATAATCATATTCCTCGCGTAAACTCCTCACGAGTGCCGCAGCCTGCCGGACGCCGATAAATTCGCGCTCACCCTCCGAGACGCCGATCAGGATCGGCATCTGCGCACCATACGATGCCGTAAGTTCCTGTGCCGCGGAAAAAATCCCCTTGAGTGCAGCGAGTTCGGAAATATTGAAATGCCCGATCGCAACATGGCGCGCGTCGACGTCAGCAAGAACTTCACGGAATGTTTTCATGATAAAAAATTATTTTTTTCGCACCGGATATTTTTCTTTCGCGCCGCACCATGGACAGGACCAAACCGTTCTCCGCGCAGGCGCATCTCCTATCGACCACCACTTACCACAACTGCCACAATGAAAATGATGCAGATGCTCCACGGAACGTTTTGCCGTCGGCTTTTTGCGGATCACCATATTAGTTTAGCATAATTACCTCTCATAAATTCCGTGAAGAATTTCTCCCTATCATGGCCCGTGAAGATGGACCCCGTGCTTTTTATATATACAGCTGATCCTCATCTCCGCAACGATGACGGCAACGAATCCTTACATAAACTTCGAATGATAGCTCTTTGGTGCTTTCCGGAGGAATTTCAGAAGTTCGGGTTTTGTGAGCAATCCGGTCTGGGCACCGAAATACTGTACGACATGCATGGATTCGATCGGCGCCCATTTGAGCGCTTCGGGAACCGACAAGCCATAGATCAATCCGGACAAAAATCCAGATGAGAACGCGTCGCCCGCGCCGGTGCGCGAAACCGGAGCTTTCGGATCGGGATAGGGCGGCATGAAATAGCATGAATCGTCATCCGAAGCATATGCACCCAAAGGTCCGTCCGTGATCACGACGACCTTCGGCCCAAGCTTTCGCAGACCCGACAAAAGTTCTTTGATATTGTCACGCTTCGCGCCAAGGATCAGCTCCGCCTCCTCGCGATTCACGAAAAGCGCATAGCTCCGCTCATAGATCTTCTTTAGTTTCTTCGGCCCGAACTTCAATTGGAACGTTCCCGGATTGAACGCCATCTTCACATTCGGATGCGCCGCAAGATATTTCGCGACCTTCTCATGGAATCCGAGCGTATGTTCGCCGATCGAGGAAAAATAGATCCAGTCAGGTGTGCCGATGCGCGAAGGATCTGCATACTCATAATCCTCATGCTTGATGAGGATCGTCCGCTCCGGACCGTAGTTCAGGACAAAATGGTAATTCGTCGGTTTGCCATTGTTTATTTTCACGAATTTCGTACCGACCTTCTCTTTGTGGTACCAATTCAGTATTTCCTTCCCGTAATAATCATTGCCGACCGCCGTGATGATCGACGTTTCGATCCCCAGACGCCGCGCGCCGACCGCAACGTTCGAAGCATTGCCGACCGCAGGCATGACCGTGAGCGATTTATACGGGATCTTATCCGCGAACGGCATGCATATCTCGAGATGTTCCCGATCGGGATGTTCGTGTATACTTGCTTTTTCGAGAATAATGAACGCATCCATCACGACATCGCCAATACAAACCAAAGTATGTTTTTTTATAGTAGCCATGGTATTATTATACGGTACATGATATCACATCATCAACCATCATCGGAACGCATGACTCATGAGCCGGAAGAACCGTCACTCGAATCGGTTCAGGAAGCGCTCCGCCAGGCACGGGAAACCATACTGCATTTGACCGCCGAGAACAACGACCTGCGGGAAGAAGGAAAAAAATCGAAAGACATCATACGGGAGCAACGAGAGATCATCGAACAGCTTGAACTTTTTGCCACAAAAGATCCTCTGACCGGCATGGATAATCGCGATGGCCTTGAGGAAAAAATGTCATATCTTTTTCCGTTGAACAAAGAAGAATCGGGTAAACGAGATCCGGAAAGACAGAAAAAAGCCTCGGTCCTTATCCTTGATATTGACGGATTTAAGAGCATAAACGATACGGACGGCCATGCCGCAGGAGACCATGTGCTCGCCAAATTGACCGAGCACCTGAGAAATACGATCCGCATCAAAAACGGAGGGAAAGGCGACATACTATGCCGCTGGGGGGGCGACGAGATCGTCATTGTCTTTTGGGGCGCCGACGCTCAAGACGTCATCAATAAATTCTATCGGAAAGACGATGGACAGGCGGGTTTCGGTTTCGAAACCGAATTCAATGGAAAAAAGATATCCGTCACCCTGAGCGGCGGCGTGACCGATCTTATCCCCGGAGAAACCGTCGAAAGAGCCGTTGAAAGAGCAGACCATGGCGGACTCTATAGCGCAAAGGAAGCCGGAAAAAACAGGATAGTTATGGTCCCCGCCCCGCAGGAAAAAAGAGAGGTTTTTCCTCAAGCAGAAGAGAAATAAATCTTCCCGCCCTGGTCCTCTCCCTGTAATAGTTCTTTTTATTTTCTACGCAAAACTTTTTTCACCGCGCGGACGATGGCGTTTTTGTCCATGCCATATTTCTTGAGCAACGCGGCGGGATCACCGGATTCTCCGAACGTATCCTGCATACCGACGAATTCGATCGGCACCGGACAATGCCTCGCCATAACCTCCGCAATCGCTCCGCCAAGCCCTCCGTTCACCTGATGTTCTTCGAGCGTCACGACGGCGCCCGTCTTTTTTGCAAGTTCAATGATCTTTTTTTCATCAAGAGGCTTGATCGTGTGGCAGTTCAAAACGATCACGCCGATCTTTTCATGCTCAAGCTCACGTGCGGCAAGGATCGCATCGTAAAGCACCGCACCGCAGCCGATCAATAAAACATCAGCCTTTTTCACCTGTCCCGAACCCGTCCCACGAGGCTGCCAAAATATTTCCGCCTTTCCCGGAATAAAGGGCGTTCCGTTGGTCGTCATCACCCTGGTCTTTTCGCGCTGGAAGCGAAGATAGACCGGGCCGAATATCTGCGCCGCGGCGACCGTAGCCTTGCGCGCCTCGATCGCATCACACGGCACGATCACGCGCATGTTCGGCATTGCACGCATGATGGCAATATCCTCCGTCGCCTGATGGGTCGCACCGTCCGGACCGACCGAAATGCCCGCATGATGCCCGGCGATCTTCGCGTTGGAATTATTGTACGCTATCGTCGTCCGGATCTGTTCCCAATTTCGGCCCGGCGAGAACGTCGCATACGATGCTATAAACGGGATCTTTCCGCTTATGCCGAGCCCCGCAGCAACGGTCGCCATGTTCTGTTCGGCAACGCCCAGCTCAAAAAAACGCTTCGGAAATTTTTCCGCAAACGCCTGCGTCCGCGTCGATTCCGTAAGATCGGCCGAGAGCGCAACCACGTTCGGATTCGCATCGCCAGCCAGCACGAGCCCCTCGCCATACCCATCGCGGATCGGAAGCTGTTCCGCATCTTCATCGAACATTTTTTGATTTAATTTCGCTTCAGGATTCAACATGACTTTATTTTAGCATAATCATCTCCGAATGGTCATCCCGCGTGCCGACACTTTTTCTGTCGTTCCTGCTCCTTCGAAAGACTCAAGATAAACTCCGGCGGGGATCTAAAATCCGAAAAAGATAAACCGGATCCCCGTCTCCCGCCCGTGCGGGGACAAGCTTCACGGGAAAAGCAACGCCTCTTATGATCTCTGCCTAATGGCATTCACGATCGCAAGCAAAAAACAATCAACGAACATGCTCGTGCCGCCATAGCTCAAGAACGGGAACGTGACGCCGATGACCGGTAAAAGCCCCGTCACGGAACCGGCATTCAGGAAACATTGGACACTGAACATGATCGCCACGCCAAGACAGATGCATTTCGCAAAATTTTCCTGGGTGTCAGATCCGATCGCAAGAATCCGCCAGATAAGAAAAAAGAAAGCGGCGAGGACGACGAGGCCGCCGAAAATCCCCCATTCCTCAATGAGCGCCGCAAAGATGAAGTCCTCCGTCGGCTCAGAAAGAAAACCGAGCTGAGCCTGCGTCCCCTGACCATAGCCCTTTCCCCAGAAACCCGCGGAACCGATTGCGATCCGGGACTGCGTCACGCTGTAATTTACGCCAAGCGAGTTCTGTTGCGGATACAAAAAGCCAATGATGCGTGCACGGTGATAATCGCGAAAAACAAAATTCCATACAAAGACTCCCGCGAGCGCAAAGATCGCGACCGTAACGAGAACGCGACGCCATGGCAGACCAAGCAGAAGCAGAAAACCGAACCAGATACCGAAAAAGATGAGCGCCGAACCAAGATCAGGCAAACGCACGGCGATCGCGGCGGGAACCACAAAAAAGAGAAACGATGTCACGATGTTGCTGAAACGCGCGACCGCAAGATGCCGCCTCTGAAAATACATGGCATACAGGAAAATCAGAGCAGCCTTCATCAGTTCGACCGGCTGGATGCTTATCGGGCCAAGCACGATCCAGTTCCGCGCATTCCTGATCACCGAGCCATGCAAAAGGAGAAACAACATCAGAAAAAGCGCACATGCATAGAATGCCACGATCGACCAACGAACATTGAATATGGAACGCCAATCAAAGAACAGAAAGAAGACCGTGACAGCGATACCGACCGCGATCCAGATCGCCTGCAGGACGAAAAGATGCAGAGAAAGCGCCGAAAGCGTGACCAGACCCGCCGCCATGATAATACCGACCGGAATAAAGAGAGAAAGCATTTTTTAAAGGCGAGATATGAGATATGAAGTATGAGATATGAATAATTTATTTATACTTCATAATTCGTATCTCGTATCTTTTTTTTTAATTTCGTTCCGCATATGCCTTGATCTCCGTCGCGGAAATGTTTTCATTCGGGAGAAGCGGATAGCTTATCGAAAAGTTCTGCGTAACACCGGGCGAGATTGAATCAAGCTCCGTCTCTGAAGCGCCGATCGGCGCGCCGGCCGCATCCTTAAAAACAGCCACGATCGTGACATTACTGAACGACGAGGCGTCGCGATCGGTGATGTTCCCGCTTACGGTAGCATAACCATCCGCACCCGCAACGCTTGTGATGTTCGTGAACGCAAATTGCGGCACAAGTCCCATTTTTGCGGCATCGAGCCACTGAATATTGCCGATCGAAATATCGGCAATGCTCGGCGTATCGGATACCGATTCGTTCGGTATCACAAGATACTTCGTTTCATCAGCGTACGCAAACGACGTGCCGTTCACCGTCGCAACCGTACTGGAACCGTCGGCACCGTAGATCGTGATCGTGTAATCGAACGATTCTGCCGCAAGATCGGCATTCACATTTTCCAGTTGGACAAGAACGGTCGCATGGCCTTTGGCGGGAGTAAAAACGTGAACCGTGCCGAGCGGAGAGATCTGTTGAATGTCCGACGGAAGGCATGATTTCGCACATGGCCCACCGCAATCGACGCCCTGTTCCCCTTCGTTCTGAATATTATCAAAACACGACGGCGCTGGTTTCAAAAACAGGAAATAGATACCGGTCATTAAACCGCCTAAAATAATAAGATAGAAAAGACCATAGGCAAATTGTTTCGCGCGCCGCGGCATAAAACCATTATAATCTTTCTCCCATTTCCGCGCTATCGGGCTCGAACCCTGATAATCTTTGGCAAAAAGCCCAAAAATCGTTATACTACAACAATCATGGAGTCCCGTTATGACATCAACGAAGTCGAAGCCCGCATCGAAAAGCTTTGGGAAGATTCCGGTTTGTTTGATCCGGATGTCTGTATAGAAAAAGGCATTACCGACCCGCACGCTGAACCGTTCTGCGTCGTTCTCCCCCCGCCGAACGTCACCGGCACGCTCCACATGGGCCACGCCGCTATGCTCGCCATCGAAGACATCATGGTCCGCTATGCGCGCATGCAGGGAAAACGCACGCTCTGGATCCCGGGTACCGACCATGCCGCGATCGCCACGCAATCGAAAGTAGAAAAGGATATCCTGAAAAAAGAAGGTAAAAATCGCCATGATCTCGGCCGCGAAGAATTTTTGAAACGCGTTCGCGCGTTCGCTCAGGAAAGCCATGATACGATCGTCCGCCAGACGAAACGCATGGGCGCGTCGCTCGACTGGAGCCGCGAAGCTTACACGCTCGATAAACAGCGCGAAGTCGCAGTCCGTACGGCATTCAAAAAGATGTATGACATGGGCCTCATCTATTGCGGCAATCGCGTCGTGAACTGGGATCCGAAAGGACAAACGACCATTTCCGATGACGAGATCGTCTATGAAGAACGCAAGGCGAAGCTCATCACGTTCCGCTACGACAAGAATTTCCCGATCGCGATCTCCACGACCCGCGTCGAAACGAAATTCGGCGACACCGCCGTCGCCGTACATCCGAACGATCCGCGCTATGAAGAATTCGTCGGCAGGGAATATGACGCCGATTTCTGCGGAACGAAGATCCATGTGAAAATCATCTCAGACGAAGCCGTTGAAAAAGATTTCGGCACGGGTGCCCTGGGCGTCACGCCGGCACACAGCATAATCGACTGGGAAATGGCACAGCGGCACGATCTTCCCCTGAAGCAGATCATCGACGAACACGGCAAGATGACCATCAAAAACGAACTCGTGTTCGGCAAGAAAGCCGCCGAAGCGCGCGAGATCGTCACGGAGGAATTGCGCAAGCGCGGCCTCATCGAAAAAGAAGAAGAAATATCACAGAACGTCGCGACCGCAGAACGGACCAGGGGCATCATCGAGCCTCTACCGAAACTGCAATGGTTCATTGAGGTCAACCGGAAGTTCAAAGTGGAAAACGGCAGATTGAAGGGACAGGAAAAAACACTGAAGGAACTCATGAAATCTGCTGTCGCGGATGACAACGTGAAGATCCTTCCGGAACGTTTCGAACGCATCTATTTCAATTGGATCGACAACCTGCGGGACTGGTGCATTTCGCGCCAGATATGGTTCGGGCATCAGATCCCCGTCTGGACCAAGGGCGAAGAACTTTACGTCGGCATTGAAGCGCCGCAGGGCGAGGGCTGGATTCAGGACCCCGACACGCTCGATACTTGGTTCTCGTCTGGCCTCTGGCCGTTCTCGACGCTCGGCTGGCCCCACTCCGCTCCTGATGGAGCTTCGCGGGGCAAGCCCGGGCCGGAAAACGATCTCGCGAACTATTTCCCGAACTCCGTTCTTGAAACCGGCTACGATATCATCTTCTTCTGGGTCGCGCGCATGATCCTCATGTCCACATGCCTCATGGGCGAGATTCCTTTCCGTAAAGTTTATCTCCACGGCCTCGTTCGCGACGATAAGGGACGAAAGATGTCGAAATCGCTCGGCAACATCATCGATCCCCTGACCATGGCCGACAAATATGGCGCGGATGCGACACGGCTTTCGCTTATCATCGGCGCGGCGCCCGGCAACGATGTCAAACTTTCCGAAGACCGCGTCCGCGGCTATCGCAACTTCTCGACGAAGCTGTGGAACATCGCACGGTTCATCGAAATGAACAAGCCCGCCGCATCATCTGTCTCCCCGGTAGATTCTGTCGCCCTCGCGGAGGCGAGGGTCCGTGCTTCCTCCGAAACGCATGAAAAATATCTGACGGATATCGCCGCACTCAAGCAAGAAATTTCCGGTCATCTCGATAACTTCGAGTTCCATCTCGCAGCCGACAAGCTCTATCATTACGTCTGGCACGAATTCGCAGATGTCATTATTGAAACCGAAAAAGAAAAACTCAAAAGTGGAACTGACGAAGAAAAAGCGGAAAGCTATGCCGTTCTCGAACAGCTTCTTCTCGATTCACTTAAAATGCTCCATCCCTTCGTGCCCTTCATCACCGAGGAGATCTACCATATCTTCCGGCCCGGCAAAATGCTGATGGTCGAGAAGTGGTAAAAGATTCTGCATTCAATCCCAAACAAGAAGAAAGGACGGCTCTTTTATACTGGATCGCGGATGATCAATGAAGAAGTTTTTTGAGCTCCGCGGGAGTCAGTAGTTTTTTTTCAAGCAATAATTTTTTGAAAGAAATGTCCCGCGCAACAGCTTCATGGACCAGCGACGCAACGGCGTCATAACCGAGGCGGGGTGCCAGAGAGGTCGCATATGCCGTGGAACGTTCAAGCAGTTCTTCGCATCGTTTTGGATCCGCGTTGATGAGAGAAAAACACTGCCGCGCCGCTTGCGCCATCACCTCTGCGATCAGCGTCGCTGAGACAAGAAGATGATCGGCGATGATCGGCGTCATAACACTCAGCTCGAGCTGGGCCGCCTGGGCCGCTTCTCGGATTGCAAGATCGTTTCCCATGACGAAAAAATGCAGTTGATTGAGCGCCTCCAAGAGTACCGGATTCACCTTTCCCGGCATGATCGAAGAACCTGCCTGGAGCGGAGTGATCCTGATCTCGCCAATACCGCCGCGCGGACCGCTCGAAAGAAGACGAAGATCGTTTGCGATCTTCGAAAGATCGAGGGTCAACATCACGAACGCAGAAGAAAGCGCGCAAAAATCGGTGGCGCTCATTGTTTGCGATGCAAGATCTTTTGCGGGACGGAACGGCAATTTAAGAGACTTTCGCAGATCGCGATACAGAGCCATCTTGAAGCGTGGCGATACGTTTACGCCATTCCCCACCGCACTGCCCCCGAGATTCAGTTCATAAAAATAAGGGATCACGCCCACAATGCGCTGCCGGTCGCGTTTTATAAGTTCGGCATAAGCTGCAAATTCCGCACCGAGGGTTATGGGAACTGCATCCTGCAGATGGGTGCGCCCCAGCTTCTTTATTTTTCCGAACTCGCGGGCTTTTTTCTCAAGCGCCGCTACGGCAAGATCCGCGCTACGCAACACCTCGTCCGTTTCGCGCAACGCAGCGATCTTCAATGCCGAAGGAACGACATCGTTCGTAGACTGGCAGATATTCACGTGATCGTTCGGATGGATAATGATCTTTCTGGACGATTTTCCGCGGGACAACAGCTCCGTTCCCCTTGCGGCAAGAACTTCATTCACGTTCATATGCATTGAAGTTCCCGCTCCTCCCTGGAACGACGGAATTACGAATTGATCGTCCAATTTCCCGGCAAGAGCCTCTTCGCTTGCGCGTACGATCGCCTGCGCACGGGCCCGATCGAGAAGTTTCGCCGCGAGAGCCGCCCGCGCCGCGGAACGTTTGACGAGAATGATCCCCTGGATCAATTCATGATGGACCAGCGGCACGGAAAACGGAAAGTTGCGGAGCGCCGCTTCGGTTTCCTTGCCATAATAATGATGATCATTCCGCACCATAGATGTTCATTATAGCACCACCGCCAAATTTCCATTTTGCCATCCGTTTCATTATTGACAAATATTGTAAATATAACTATTATTTTACCAGTATATTTCCAACAGCTTTTCGGTAGCAATTTGGTCGTGAGCAAAATTCATCGCTAAATTGCTGCCGAAATAGTAGCCGCCCTTTGTGGCGATCTTCCATAGGAGAAATTCGGTGACAAACAAGAAGGTACCTCCTGCGCTTCATGCAAAAAATGAAGTGCTCATGGCTGCGCTTAAAGAACGCGGCTGGAGTCAGAACAAGGCAGCAAAGTTCCTGGGAATCAGTCCGACTGCAATTGGAAGGCTTCTCATTATTAGGCAAACGCCCAAGAGGCTTCCACGGGAACTCGCCGAGAAACTCTGCGATTTGACGGGTGGGAAGCTCATGGAGGAGATCTGGCCGGAACCGGAAGAAAAAATCCTTTCTGGAATCCCCTCTGTTTCTATTCAAATCAAACGGTCTCCCTTATTGCCAGATGAACAATGTGAGATCACTGAACTCCTGGAAGCGCTCAGAGAAGCGATGGATGTCCTTTCTCCAAAACAGCGGCAGGTCATCATGGGATTCTTCTTCAAGGAAAAAACCCTGGAAGAGCTCTCCCGAGAGCTTAAGATGACCGTGGAAGGGATCCGGCAGGTCAAGATCGCGGCGCTCAAAAGACTGAGGGGAACGCCGGGCAGAAAAACATTCCGCTTGAAGCTGATCGCCGCAGAAACGTTTGGCCTAACGCTGATCGCCACAAAACGGTAAATCGTCCATTTCAACCAACGGGACAAGCGATCGTTCGCTTGTCCCACTACCTGAGCCTGATATCAAACCGATAGCAAGTTGAGGTAAGTAAAATCTTATTAAAATAACCTTCATCACTAATGGTGATGAAGGTTATTTATTTAGTCCTGAATTCCTGTTTTCACGGGAACGACAAAAGCACCCCACTTCGCCATAGGCTTCGCAGGGTTATTTGTCCCTACGGGACAAATAAAAAAACGGCCCTTTGATGTCGGATCGTGCAAGAAAAAGTTCTTAATTGCTGGCATAACCTACTTTCCCTGCCGCTTTCGCGATGAGTATCATCGGTTGCGCACGCTTTCACTTCTCTGTTCGGAATGGGAAGAGGTGGGACATGTGCGAATAGAACACCAGCAATTAAAAATTCTTTCTGTTTTCTGAATTCCGATTTTTCACGGAATGACAGAACGGTACGATCAGACATCAAAAAACCGTTTTGAGATCCACTCTGGGTTCCCGCCTACGCGGGAACGAAAGATAAAGATCTCTTGTTTTTTGATATTTGTTTGCCCCGCATAGCTCCCTAGGAGCGACGTGGGGTTGTAGAGTTGTGGCTTACTGTTTTTGCAACAGTTCGCCTTTCTTTCGAAGTCAGCATTGGGATGGTTGGCGGATTATTAGTACTCCTCAGCTGAAGCCCTTGCGAGCCTTACACTTAGAGCCTATCAACGTGGTAGTCTTCCACGAAATCACGCATACCTAATCTTGGGGTAGGCTTCGCGCTTAGATGCTTTCAGCGCTTATCCCTTCCATACATAGCTACCCGGCAATTCAGTTGGTACCAAAGCCGGTAAACCAGAGGTATGTTCAGCCCAGTCCTCTCGTACTAAGGCCAACTCCCCTCAAGTATTTGGCGAGCTTTCGCTCGCACTACGCCTGTAACAGATAGAGACCAACCTGTCTCACGCAATTTTCAATTCTCGTCATTACTGACGCTTTGGACTATACCACCATCCTTCGACAAGCCCAAGATAAATCTCGAGCCATCAATGGATGATCGACGTGTTATGGACGTTCCGTCCATCCGATCCCGAAGGATCAAGTCTCTAGGGGGTCAACACATGAAATTTCTTCCAGGTGCGACTTCCCTCGGTATTCTCCTCTAGAACCAGGTCAGATTCTATGAGGGCTTCACCGATATGAGTCGATTTTTTCACTCCAACATTGCTGTTGGAGGCCGCCGTTTCTTTTTAACAGTAGATTTCGTTTCTAAAAACAAATCTTGCCTCGAATGGGTTATCTTCGTTGACGGTCTGAACCCAGCTCACGTGCCGTTTTAATTGGCGAACAGCCAAACGCTTGGGAGCTTCTCCACCCCCGCGCTACGGCGAGCCGACATCGAGGTGCCGAGCGAAGTCGTCGCTAGGGACGCTCGGACTTCACTAGCCTGTTATCCCCGGAGTAGCTTTTGTCCGGTGTCTCCGACCTTTCTATAAAGAATTAGTACATCAATAAAGAAATACTTAATATAGTCGTCGGGTCACTAACTTCCACTTTCGTGCCTGCGTGACTTGTAGGTCTTGCAGTCAAGCCAGCTTTTGCGTTTGCACGTCCTGCCCGATTTCCATCCGGGCTAAGCTGACCTTAATAAACTCCTCCATTACTCTTTAGGAGGAAAATGCCCCATTTAAACTGCCCACCAAGCACTGTCTCAGTTGGGTTTACCTTTCGGACTCCCAACCGGTTAGACGTTAAAGTTTTAAAGATGGCTGTTTCATTGTCGGATCCACGTTACCCAAAAGCAACGCTTCAAATCCTCACCACTACGCTACGCAGAAAAACCTTAAAATCAATACCAAGCTGCAGTAAAGCTTCCGGGGTCTTTTCGTCCCGTTACAGGTATCCAGCGTCTTCACTGGAATCGCATTTTCACCGAGCACATCGTTGAGACAGTTCCCCAGTCATTACGCCTTTCGTGCGCTTCGGAACTTACCCGAAAAGGAATTGCGCTACCTTAGAACGATTATAGTTATCGCTGACATTGACGAGGGCTTGAACCAGTGAGCAATGCCTTGCGGCACCACACCCGGTCTTGACCTTCTCGCATCGGTCAGGCGTCACCCCCTATACATCCTCTTGCGAGTTAGCAGGGAGCTGTGTTTTTGGTAAACAGTTGCTAGGGAGACTTTCGCTGCGGATCCTCTTGCGAGGATCAGGCCATATAGCTAACGTACGGCCGCTTTTTTGCCGAGTTCCTTAACGATGATTCACTCGTTCCCCTTGGGCTTCTCGCCCTATCCACCAGTGTCGGTTTACGGTACGGAACCTGCCGTGCGTGACCCTCATGCTTTTCTTGGAATGCACTTCATAAACGTCGACCAGGTAAATTCCTGACCTTCTGTCGGTGCTCGCTTGAACTTCGCACAAACAATGCCAAACCAATAAGGCACGTTTACTTATCTCATTCGCACAAGAGGGATAACACAGTAGGTGGGCTGGAGTATTAACCAGCTATCCATCGCTTGCGCCTTTCGGCATGGGCTTAGGGCCGCCTAACCCGTGGTTGATTGCCAGTGCCACGGAAACCTTGGATTTTCGGGGTTCCAATTTCTCATTGGGATTGTGGTTACTCATGCCAACATTTTCTCTTCCGGCCGCTCCAGCATCCCTCACGGGTACGCCTTCACTGCAGGCCGGAATGCTCTCCTACCGCGCATGGACTTCACAGAAGAGGTGAACCTTCAGAAAAGAAGGTTCACCATGAAAAGAACAAATATGTGGTGGAGCTGAACGGGATCGAACCGCTGACTCCCAACTTCGAAGCTTCTGTTTCAATCGTTCCGGAACGATCTAAACAAAAACCTAAAGCAGAAGTTGAGCGCTCTCCCAACTGAGCTACAGCCCCACACACTTTTGAGGATTTTCCTCTGTGAAGTCCACGCACCCATATCTTCGGTATTACGCTTTAGCCCCGGTACATTTTCGGCGCTTCCTGCCATCGAATAGTGAGTTGTTACACACTCTTTAAAGGATGGCTACCTCTAAGCCAACCTACTATCTGTCTATGGCAGAAAACTACCTTTTACACTGAGCGTAAATTTAGGGACCTTAGATGATGATCTGGGCTCTTCCCCTCGCGACCACGGAGCTTAGCCCCCGCAGTCTGACTAGTATGGGATCTCTCAATGGTATTCGGAGTTTGATTGATGCGTCGGCCTTTCGGTCTTTACGAATCATCCAGTGCTCTACCCCCATTGGTTTACCATACCGCTAGTCCTAAAACTATTTCGGAGAGAACCAGCTATTACCAGATTCGATTAGCTTTTCACTCCTTACCTCAGCTCATCCGAGGGTGTTGAACAACCCACCAGTTCGGTCCTCCATTCCGCTTTCGCGGAACTTCAACCTGGCCAAGGCAAGCTCATCTGGCTTCGGGTCTATCTCATGCTGCCGTATTCGCCCTATTAAGACTCGGTTTCCCTATGCCTCTGCGCTATACGCGCTTAGACAAGCAACACAAAATAAGTCGTTGGCTCATTCTTCAATAGGCACATTGTTCCTCTCGTCCGCGGATTGCTCCGTAGCCGTTCGAGGTTCAATTCCTTGTAGACAAATGGTTTCAGATTCTATTTCATCGGCCTCACCGGCCTGCTTTTCACCTTTCCCTCACGGTACTTGTTCACTATCGATCTAGAAAAGTATTTAGCCTTAGCAGATAGTACTGCCAAATTCCTTCAAGACTGTTTGACCTCGAAGTACTCAAGTAGAAAAACTAAGGAGATCGTAAGTTTTCGCCTAGGGGGCTATCACCCGCTCTGGCGCCGCTTTCCAGACGGCTTTGGCTAACTAACGATTTTTTTACTCCTCCTTTCCTCGCGAATCGCGAAACGCGAAGCACCGAAGTGCTCTGCGCTTTGCGATAAGCAAAGCAGCGTTCCTCCCTTATAACGCTAACGTCCTGATAAATCAGAACCTTAGTTTGGGCTGTTCCCGTTTCTCTCGCCGATACTCAGGGAATAATTATTTATTCTTTGTTCCTCCGGTTACTGAAATGTTTTGCTTCACCGGGTGCGCTCTCGGCTTACGCCGAGCAATGAAGGTTTACTTCATTAGGTTACCCCATTCGGAAATCCTCGGATCACAGGTTGCTACGCACCTCCCCGAGGCGTATCGTCGCTACGCCACGTCCTTCATCGCCTTTTCTAGTCAAGGCATCCACCATTCGCCCTTATTGAGTTCCGCCTTGCGGCGGAAATGCCAACCATCCCAATACTGACTTCTTGCCATTGTGCTTTCGCACAATAGTTATGCTCTGCTCGCCACGAGAAATTGGTCCGCGAAAAATGCTTCGCAGTGTACGCTGTCTTTTCCGCAACGAACGACGAAAATGTCCGATGCGTTCCAGAATGCGCTTGTGGCACTTCACATTGCGTGAAGTGCGCGTGACGCAGAGCTATCTTATATGCATATCCATGGCTCTACTTCCATGGTTCCATTTCATAACGGATCTTTGTCAAATGACGCGCGAAACGAAAGAAAAAAATCAGCCGCACCGGGCGGCCGTTCGTATGCAGAAGCATGCGGTTTAGTCGCCGAAAACTTGAGAGTTGATTTTCTTCGACATTCGAATCGTGAGTACTATTATAGACGGACAAAGAACATTGTCAAGGACTCCGGCTTTCCCGTTTTCTGGAAGATTCGTCAGGATGCCACAACGCCACCCTGAGGGTATGCGAGGACGAACCCCTCAGGGTGGCATTGTGGCATCCTGCTTGATCAATCTTCAAGAAAAGAAACCCTCCGTTTATGTTCTTTTCTGTCGCCCCCGTGTCCGCGCGCGCGGGTACGGGCTCCGGCGGGGATCCATGCTTCCAATATTGGATTTCCGCCTGCGCGGGAATGACAGAACAGAAACCGGAGCTGTTATATCTCCGTCGCTTCCACTTCGCTCTCTATAAATATATCGAGGTCTCCGGCGAGCACACCGTCCACCTTCGAGGTTTCAGTTCCAGTGCGATGGTCCTTCACCATCTGATACGGATTCAGAACATACGATCGGATCTGATTGCCCCATTCCGGCTTCACGTTCGTGCGAAGCTTTTCGAGCTTGTCCACCTTCTCCTTCTCCATGCGCGCAAAGAGCTTGGCTTTTAAAAGTTTCACAGCATATTCGCGATTCTGCGCCTGCGACCGCTCGGTGCGCGCAGAGATCGTGATGCCGGTCGGCAAATGCGTCACACGCACCGCCGTTTCCACTTTGTTCACGTTCTGGCCGCCGGGTCCGCCCGCGCGCGAAAATTCGAACTTCAGATCGTCTTCCGGTATCTGCAGTTTTGATTCTTCAAGTTCGGGGAGCTCGGGCACGACTTCCACGAGCGCGAACGACGTTTCGCGTGAATGTTTCGCATTGAACGGCGAAATGCGCACCAGGCGATGTACGCCGGATTCTTTCTTTAAATAACCATATGCATAGTCTCCGCGGATCTCGATCGTCCGCGATCGAATACTGTCATCGATGACATTCACTTTCCAGTCGCGACGTTTTGCATAACTTTCATACATCTCACCGAGCATCCGCGCCCAATCCTCGGCGTCATCCCCTCCCGCCCCGGGAAAGATGGAAACCACCGCCGTACCGATATCGTATGGACTCTTGAAAAGTTCCTGAAGCTCAAGCGATCGGAAGACCTTTTTCGCTTCAAAGAATTTCTGATCCTCGACGTTCTTCTCGAGCAAGCCGAGTAAATTTTCAAGCTTATCGAACTCGCCTACGATATTGCTCAAAATGCCGAGCTCTTTGATGAGCGTGTCCGCGCGCGCGCGATTGGACCAAAAAGCAGGCGCCGACATTTTCGCTTCAAGTTCCTTGATGCGCGCCTGTTTGCCGGCGACGTCAAAGCCGCCCGGCCAGCCGCCGGGCTTCGGAAACCAATACGTCAAGATTTTCGATGTCTTTCATGAAAATAATTTTTTGTTGAATTTTTTTAGATTTCCCGCGAACTTCGAATGACCGCCAAGAAACTATTGCGGAAGAAGCCCTCGAAGGTTCAGCTTTTTCGCGTCTGACAGATCGAAACTGACTATCTTGATTTCTGCTGATTTCGACGCAAAGACGCTGTCAAGATTCTGGGAAAGGTAGATAACGCCCCAAACAAAACAGGATGCCATGATGCCGATCAGAAGAACGGCAAGCCCGACTAAAAATTGTTCCATATGCTTTCTGAAAAAAATGATCGCGCCGTCCATGTTGTTGTCTTATTTGAAAAATACTCTTCCCGCCGCCGCAAGCGTATATGACGACCCGCTCCGGGTTATGTCGAAAGAATCTATTTTGGAAAGCAGGATCGGCGTGGAAGACTCTATGTCCCTAAGGAACGATGTTATGCCATCCAATGAACCCGTCATGCCGAGCTTGAAACCTACGTATCCCACCGTATTCGAACTCGCCGGAACAGGATCGCCGTCAAATGAGAATGTCATGCTCACGCCATCATTCGATGCAATGCTATTGATCTCCGATGGAAACGCAATAAGACTATCCTGCGTTGCAAGAAGTTTGTCCATGGCAGTTTGATAGGTGGCAGCTTCTGCGGCGCTCGCCTTGAGGTTGCTGTAGGAATTGATAGCGGCACTCTGGTTTGCAATATCGTCACGGCTTCCCGCAATGGCATTGGCTTGTTCCTGAATATTGTCCGCAAAGAAATAAAGGGCCATTCCGAAAACGATCATGCTTCCGGCAATGATCCCTATCCCGATCCACATTTTCTTTTTGAAATCCTTCTTGTCCACTGATTAATTCTACCAAAACATCAGCAATACTTAAAGCGTGCAAGTTCATATCGCAAGAACCTCTCTCAGGGCTTTGATGCAGATTTTTTAGGTCTGGCCGCAAAACAGGATCGAACCATGGATGCTGGAGGATATTCGGGATAGGTTCTATAATTTCTGTATGCCTATTTTAAAAAAGATATCCTCTCGGTTCGCGGGAATAACGCTTGCACTCATCTGTATTGTTTCTTTTGGCTTGATGCTCTGGGCATCGCGCACAGATTCCGCCATCGACGACGAATTGGCGCACATTCCCGCCGGTTATGGCTACGTGCACAATCTGGACTATCGTTTGAATCCCGAACATCCTCCGCTCGTGAAAGCGCTCGCCATGCTGCCGGTTCTTTTTCTGAACCCGACATTCCCGACCCAGAGCGACGCATGGCAAAACCAGGTGAATGCACAGTGGAATATGGGAACACAGTTCCTTTATGAATCAGGCAATGACGCGAATGCAATCATCCGAACCGCACGGATCATGCCGATCCTGCTCACGATCCTCACGATCATTCTCGTCTATTTCTTTGCACGACGGCTCATGGGAGCATGGTGGGCATTGCTCCCGGCGTTCCTCTTTGGATTGTCCCCTACTGTCCTTGCCCATGGGCATTACGTGACCACTGACGTCGGCGCGGCATTCGGCATCCTGCTCGGAACTTATTTCTTCATACGTTTCATCGAATCACCGACGATAAAAAATCTGTGGCTTGCCGGGATCGCCTTCGGCATCGCCCAGGTCACCAAATTTTCCACGCCGCTTCTCGTGCCGCTTTTTATTTTCGTCCTTCTTGTCCTATGGATCCGGGATATTGTCACGAAATCGCATCATGATATCTGGCGCGCCGGATGGCGTTATCTGAAAAGCCTTATTTTCATTTTTCTCATCGGCTATGCCTGTATCGTTTATCCGATCTATTTCCTTTTCACTTTCAATTATCCCATCACGAAGCAGGTCTCCGACACGACCTTCATCCTGAACTCGTTCGGATCCGGCCCCACGCCCGCAGGACAGATGTGCCGCGGCACACGATGCCTTGCTGACCTTACGATCTGGATGGCAAAGAGTCCGATCCTTCGTCCCGTTGCGCAATATGCCCTCGGCATCCTCATGGTCCTTCAGCGAGCCGACGGCGGCAACACGATCTATTTTATGGGACACATCGTCGGTTCCGGCGGGTGGATCTATTTCCCGCTCCTCTATCTTTTGAAAGAGCCATTGCCGACTCTCATTATCGTAGCAACAGCGCTCATTCTCGCACTTTGGTGGATGTGGGAAAAAGCGCGTGCATCCCACTGGCACATTGCTCATAATATTTTCGATTATGTGAGCGTCAATCCCGCGGAGTTCACGATGATATCATTCATTGTCCTCTATTGGGGGTATAGCATGCATAGCACCCTGAACATCGGCATCCGGCATATCATTCCCACTGTCCCCTTCATCTATATCCTTTCCTCGGGCGTCTGGAAAAAATGGATCATGCGATTCGATCTTTCCCGCATTACATCGGCTCAAAACATCGTCGCGACCATGGCAACATCGATCGTCGCATCATTCATAAAATACAGCATCTTGGTATTCCTTCTTGTCTGGCTCTTCTGCGAAACGCTTTTTACCGCGCCTTATTTCCTTTCCTATTTCAATGAGATCGGCGGCGGAACCATGAACGGCTATCATTATGTGACCGATTCGAACTATGACTGGGGGCAAGATCTCCTGCGGTTCCGGGCATGGGTCAATATCCATCCCGAAGTCGACAAGATAGCCGTCGACTATTTCGGCGGCAGCAATCCAAAATATGAGCTTGGCGCAAAGGAAATTGATTGGTCATCATCAAAGGGGAACCCAGCCGATGAGAACATCCATTGGCTCGCGGTTTCCGTGAACACGCTTGAAGGGGCAACCCAGCCTCTTGGCGAAGGACAAACGCGGAATGCAAATGATTCCTATTCGTGGCTCACCGCACTCCGCCCGCCGGCGCCCGGCATGGGCAATGTCCCTTCGCCCGATTTCAGGATCGGCACTTCGATCTTCGTCTATCATCTGTAAATCTCCCCGATCTCAAGCCCTGGGCATTCCA
The DNA here is from genome assembly GCA_903944135.1 of uncultured Parcubacteria group bacterium. GTDB lineage: Bacteria > Patescibacteriota > Minisyncoccia > UBA6257 > 2-01-FULL-56-20 > CAJAQL01. The sequence continues at coordinate 1,739 of CAJAQL010000022.1, read as the reverse complement.
AAAGGGATGCCCATGCGCACGACCCTACGGTCGTAACAATGCGACTTGGGAGATTCTCCACCCTCCGCTTCGTCTTCTGCGCTGAAGCGCAGGTCTTTCGCTTCAGGTGGAGTAAGCCGACCGCAATAAAAACGGCGTCCGACACGAGGTCGGACGCCAAAAACAAGAACTGTTGACTACCTTTTTGCGGCGGTCTTTTTAAGGATCGGAATGACATGCCGGATCTCAACGCCGAGCTCTTTGGCCTGTGCATGATACCAGCGAGAACCGACGGAATCCTTCCATCCATCAAGGAAGTATATGGTGCCGATCAAACCGGACGCCAGAATCGGAAGATGAAATTCGTTCCGAAGATGATCTCTGTCGCTTGTGCTTTCTCTTTTTCCTCCGTCACGAGAAAAAAGAGAAAGTACATAGTCGCGGACAGATTCGCCTGTCCATTTGCGCCGCAATCTCTTTCCGGTCCTGAGCTCCTCGGCCCGATCAAGAAAAGGCAACTGGTTAAAGATCGCGCGCTCCCTGGAGAGGAAGGATATGACGCCGTTGAGTTTCGCGCGATTTCTTTTTTTCGCCTCTGCCGGATCGCAGTCTTTCCTGAGCAACGCGCCACCGGATTTGATCGGTCCGCAAACCATCGCCACCGGTTCGGACAATTGACGCAAATCCATCAAGGCAACTTCCGCGAGAGCCCTATACGATCTCGCGCCGGATATCGCCGTACGATTTCCTTTCAGTAATTCCATTTCTTCCAACCTCCGCAAAAGGGATTTTACATCTCAATGGTTCTTCTTCTTTAATACCTCAGAAACAAAGATTTTGTCAAGTATTTCGATGTCGAGTTCCGAGAATCACTCCGTCCGCAAGATCGAGACACCGAAAATCCGTCGTCATAATACGATCTATGCACCATAGAACCGCACAAAAGATATCAGCGAATCCAATATCCGCCGATATCCCGTCAGCTTTGCTGCGGGAAACTTATTCTTCTCTTGAATTTGCCTCATCAACAAGCTCAAGGGAGGCAACCTCTTCGGCAGTGATGTCGCCCAAGTCCTTCATTGCTTTTTTTTCGGCACGGTCAAGATCGGAAAAATCCGTCTTTTCGAGCTCATCCGCTAAGCGGTCGGCTTTCGCGACAAGAACCTTGCTCTTAATGCCGAAAGCCTGATGATCTTTTTTTAAATCAAGAAGAAGTTCGTCGAGCTCCTTCTGCAGATCTGTGTTTTGCGTTTGATCGTCCATGGAGATATTGATTTAGTTATTATTTTTTGCCTAAGAAATCAAGGAAGTTGCGCTCGCTCTTTGCGCGGCCACGGCCGAAAAGCCGCGCCCAAAATCCGGGCTTTTTGCGTTTGCGCGCAGCCTTTTGCATGCTCGGCATCCCTTCAAATCGTTCCTCGTCACCGTGCCGCTCCGCATAAAATTCATTGAATTGCCAGAAATCATCGACGGATATTCTTTCTTCACCAAAGAACGTCGGGAAGTTCTTTTTCGCCTCTTCCAGATTGATCCTCATACGGCTACCGTTCGCCTTGTTCCATGTCTCTACCAATTCTTCGCCGGAATATTTTTTCTCGAATTCCGGGCGGGGTTTGCGCGGCGAACCGCCGCCGCCAAGAGGCGCTCCTTCGAGATCGTCACCGTCTTCTTCGCCGGTGTCTTCATTGTTCCTTCGTCTCGGATGTCCGTTCACCTCCCGGGTTTCAAGAGATTCTTTTTCCAGCTTTTCCCGCGGGGTG
>CAJAQL010000021.1 GCA_903944135.1 uncultured Parcubacteria group bacterium | reverse complement strand
TCGCCGCCGCGGAAACGGTGGGCGAGACGATCGGAAAGAAGGCGATCGCTCAAGGGATCACGAAAGCGGTGTTTGATCGGAGATCATATCGTTTCCACGGCCGCGTGAAGAGCCTTGCCGAAGGGGCTAAAAAAGCAGGACTTTTAATATAACAACCATGTTCCGCAAAAACGAACGCCAGATGCGAAAGCCAGATGAATTCAAGGAACGCGTGCTCGATATGCGGCGTGTTACGCGTGTCGTTGCCGGAGGCAAACGCTTCCGTTTCCGTGCGACGGTGATCGTCGGCGATGAAAAGGGGAGGATCGGCGTCGGTATCGCGAAAGGGCTCGATGTTCAACAGGCGGTCGGTAAGGCGAATCTTGATGCGAAGAAGAAGATGATCACGGTCGCTTTGCAGGATGGCCGAACGATCCCGCACGAAGTGCTCGCGAAATACAGCGCTGCGCGTGTTTTGATCAAGCCCGCCGCCAAGGGGCATGGACTTCGTGCCGGAGGCGCGGTTCGTGTCGTTCTCACGTTTGCCGGCATCAAGGATGCAACGGCGAAATGCCTCGGTCGGACTCCCAATAAACTGACGAACGCGCTTGCGGCTGTCGAAGCGCTCAAAAAATTGAAAGCGTAACCATGAAACTCCATTCTCTTACTTCTATCAGAAAACAGAAGCCACAGCGCATCGGGCGCGGCGGCAAGCGCGGCACGACTTCGGGCCGCGGCCAGAAAGGACAGAAATCACGTTCCGGCCATCGTATCCGTCCGGCGGAGCGCGATCTTATTTTGAAGCTTCCGAAGATGCGCGGTTTCCGCAATAAGCCGAAAAAAGATGCGGTGACGGTTTTTAATCTCGGAACTTTGTCGCAAAAGCTCAAAACGTTTTCCGGCAAGGAAACGCTCGTGATCACGCGCGATCTGCTCGTAACGGCAGGTTTGCTCGGAAAGAACTTCAAGGGTGAGATCAAGATACTCGGAAACGGAAACGCGGCATTTCCTATAGCCGCGGACGGCAAGAACGTCAAGGTTTCAAAAAGCGCCGCAGACAAAATCAAAAAAGTAAAGTAACCATCAGCTGATCGCCCTCATGAATCGTTTTTTTCAGCTTTTCAAAGTTCCTGATCTCCGCAAAAAAATTCTTATCGTCGCGGGTCTCTTGGTGGCGTATCGGGTGCTGGCAGCAGTGCCGATCCCCGGCATCGACGCGGTTCGGCTCCAGAACTATTTCGGTTCAAGCCAGCTTTTCGGTTTCTTGAGCTTTTTCTCCGGCGGCGGACTTTCAAACCTGTCGCTCGTGATGCTCGGCGTCGGTCCTTATATCACGGCAACGATCATCATGCAGCTTTTGACGATCGTCTTCCCTCGTCTCAAGGAGATGTATTACGAGGAAGGCGCGCGCGGCCAGGCGAAGTTCAATCAGTGGTCGAGGCTCATTACGGTGCCTTTGGCCCTGGTGCAGGGTTACGGTTTTTTGATGCTGCTTATTTCGCAGGGCGTTATCGATAAGCCTGATCCGTTCAGTTTGATCCGTAACGTCGTCGTGATCGCCTGCGGTTCGATGATCGCGCTCTGGCTCGGTGAACTGATCACGGAGCAGAAAGTGGGCAACGGTATTTCGCTCATCATTCTTGCGGGAATTCTTGCACGTTTGCCGGCTTCTGCGGGAACGGCGTTTGAAACCTATACGCCGGGACTTCTTTTAACCTACGTCGGCTTTGCCATCGCGGCCATATTGCTCATTGCAGGTATCGTGTATCTGAACGAAGGGGAGCGCAAGATCCCGATTGCCTATGCGCGCCGGGTGCGAGGGAATAAATTGTACGGCGGTTCATCGAGCTATCTGCCGCTTAAGGTGAATCAGGCCGGCATGATCCCGCTCATTTTTGCGATCTCGGTTCTCTTGCTTCCTCAGTTCGTGGCGCAGTTCGTCACGCTTTTCTCGGTGCATTGGGGAGTGAAGATCAGCGGATTTGCGACGGCGTTCCTCGCGAACCAGCTTGCCTATGGCATCGTGTATTTCCTGCTGGTATTTCTCTTCACGTATTTCTATACGGCGATCACATTCAATCCCGAAGAGGTTTCGAAGAATCTTCAGCAGAGCGGCGGATTCGTGCCGGGCATCCGTCCCGGAGAAAACACCACGAAATTCTTTTCGGGCGTCGTGAATCGTATCACGTTGTGGGGTGCGGTCTTCCTTGGCCTCGTGGCCGTGCTTCCGATCGCGGTACAGAAACTTACCGGCGTTGCGACGCTTACGATCAGCGGCACCGCTATCTTGATCGTAGTGTCCGTTGCGCTTGAGACCATGCGGCAGGTCAACTCACAGCTCACGATGCGGGAATACGAAGGGATAGAATAACGCGAGGTTGTCTGAGCAAAGCAAAGAATCTTTCTTATCTTTATCCCTGCCCGTGCAGGGATTCAGTGTTTTTATAGTTCGCCCCTGATGATTTTTGCAAAAATATTTTCGGAGTGCTACAATGAAGTCCTTCATGAACCTCGACGTCATTTTTTTTATCGGACCTCAGGGTTCGGGCAAGGGGACGCAGGCGAAGCTTTTAGCGGAGAAGCTCGATTTTTTTTATTGGGAAATGGGCGCTATTTTTCGGGAGATCGCAGGTCGCGATGATGAGCTCGGAAAGAGGATCGCCGCGATGATCAATCAGGGCATCTATATCGACGACGAAACGACGCTCGCGATCGTAAAGGAAAAAATGGCGGCCGTGCCGCAGGATAGGGGGATCATCTTTGACGGTCTGCCGCGTCGCGTCAGTCAGGCTGAGTACCTTTTGCCGTTCTTGATGTCGATCGGAAAAGGGGAATTCATGACCATATTCCTTGACGTTCCCCATGATGAGTCCGTGAAGCGGCTGCTTCATCGCGCCGAGGTCGAGGGGAGAAAAGACGATACGAAAGAATCCATCGAGCGCCGCCTTTTGCAATATACTTCGGAGACCGTGCCGGTGCTCGATTATCTGCGCTCACGCACGAATTTCGCGGTGATCGATGGCCGGCCGCCAATTCCTGCCGTGACCGAAGAGATCGATAAGATATTCGGGTTTGCATCGTGATAAATCAAATGAACCATCCGCCTTTCAATCTCATTTTGCTCGGTGATCCTGCTGCCGGAAAAGCGACGCAGGCGGAGCGGATTGCGAAGCGGTATGGGATGTTCGATTTCGATATGGGGCGCGAATTGCGGAAACCGGCGGTTCGGAAGACGTTCGATTTCGATCGTTCGACGATGCAGGGCAAATTGACGCCGACGGGCATCGTTCGGGCGATCCTGTGCGATAAGGTCGCGAAGACAAAACCGTCGCGAGGCATTATCTTCGATGGCTTTCCGAAGATGATAGGCGAGGCGCGGATCCTTGCGCGGCAGCTGAAGAATACCCATCGGCAGGAACCGCTCGTCATTTATCTGCATGTTCCCATGGCGGAAACGTTGCAGCGCATGATGAAGCGCGGCCGGAAAGATGATACGAAAGCTGCGCTTGCGAACCGCGCCGCATATTACCGGAAAGACGTCGCAAAAGCGGTGGCATTCTTCAAAAAGGTCTATACTTTCAAAAAGGTTTCCGGGCTTGGTACGCCGGATGAAGTGGCGGCGAGAATAGAAAAGGAAATAGAGAAGTTCAGGAAAAGAACCCTCTAGGGGTCATGGTTCCGGGAGCGGGACCGTCTGCGCTCGCAATTTTATAAAGAGACACGGATATTCTGTTTTTGCGGAAGATGACGGGAAGGAGTTTAGCATAAAAAATTATGATCTATCTTAAATCATCGGAAGAGATCGAAATTATGACGGAAGGCGGCAGGCGCCTCGCGGCGGTTTTACGCGCACTTACTGCGAACGTCCGCGCCGGCATGACGACGCAGGATGTCGATAAAATGGCATACGACCTTATTACGGCGACCGGCGACCGGCCGTCATTTCTGAACTATAAGCCCGAGGGGGCTCATAAGGCGTATCCCGCGACGATCTGCATTTCATTGAACGAGGTTATCGTACACGGCACGCCATCGCCTTATGATGTGATCCGCGAAGGGGATCTCGTAAAGCTCGATCTCGGTCTCATTCATCGTGGATTCCATCTTGATGCGGCGCGCACGGTTGGTATCGGAACGGTGAAGCCGGAGGCGAAGCGGCTTATCGCTACGACGAGGAAGGCGCTTGATGCAGGCATGAAAGAAGCGTTGCCCGGCCATACGCTCGGCGATGTCGGGTTTGCGATCCAGGACGTTGCGGAGAAGGCGGGTTTTTCGATCGCGGAAGGATTGACGGGCCATGGGGTGGGGCGGTCGCTCCATGAAGATCCGGCGGTCTTCAATTTTGGCCGACGTGGTCGCGGCGACGTGCTCGAAGAAGGCATGGTGATCGCGATCGAGCCGATGATAAATATCGGCGAGGGCGACATCAGGCAGTTGAAGAACGATAGCTATGCATCGCGCGACGGATCGCTTTCGGCGCATTTTGAAAATACCGTTGCGATCCTGAAAAACGGCCAGCGGATACTGACGGAATAGGCTGGGATCGTGGTATTTGAATATCGCTGTGCGAGGAATCTATTCTCTTCGTCGTCCCAGCGAAAGCCGGGACCCAGGAAAAATATCATTCCCGCGTCTCTTCTTGTCGTTCCCGCTTGCGCGGGAACGACAGAGAGGATGCGCCGACACGGGCACCGGAATGGCAGAAGGGGGATCATGCTTCATGATTCTTCCGCTCATGATTCTTTTTCATTTTTGCCTTTTGATTTTTGCGTTTTGAGCTATAATCTCTTTATGTATCTCTCAGTTATCATTCCTGCCTATAATGAAGCGGAGCGGATCCCGAAAACGCTTCTTGCGATGGATGCATATTTGAGCACGGTCAATTATCCTTATGAAATTCTTGTCGTGAACGACGGTTCGCGCGATAGCACCGCTGAGGTGGTCGCAAAAATGGCGAAGGTCGTGAAGAATCTCAAGTTGATCGATGTGAAGCAAAATCATGGCAAGGGGAGCGTGGTGCGGGTCGGTATGCTGGCCGCAAAAGGTGATATCCGTCTTTTTATGGATGCCGACAACTCGACGTCGGTCGATCAGGTCGCGGCGATGGCCCCGTTTTTCAAGGAAGGCTATGGTGTGGTCATCGGTTCCCGTGCGGTACCGGGTGCGAAGCTTGAACCGCCGGAATCATGGTATCGTCGGCTTATCGGGAAGACGTTGAATCTCATAGTACAGGTCGTTCTCCTGCCCGGCATTCATGATACGCAATGCGGATTCAAGGCATATACCGCCGAGGTCGCTGAAAAGGTCTTCGACGTTGCAAGGATATCGACCTGGGGGTTCGATGTTGAAACGCTCGCGCTTGCCAAGAAATTCGATTATGCCATCAAGGAGGTGCCGGTACGCTGGGTGAATGATACGCGCTCCCACGTCAAGTTTTCGGGAGGCTTGCAATTTTTGCGGGATATCGTTAAAATTCGCTGGTGGCTTTGGGTGGGCGCCTATAAGACGCTCATTACAGAGGTATTTCATTAATCATCAGATTTTTCACCATTTCTACCTCTTGTTTCCTGATAACTTCCTGTTTTATTGAAACTTGGGCGTTGCTTTGCTGAAACCATGCAAAAGCAAGGCGGGAAGGATAACCTCAGGCAAAGAGCCGGAATCCAAAAAAAGATCCGGGTTCTGGTTGGGGCGTGAAATGGCAAGGAGAAAAACCACTTAAAAAATATATCATTGATCCCCGTGAAAGCGAGGAATCTCACACTATCTATCTATGGCAGGAAAACAATATCTTTCAAAAGAACGGTTCGATGAGCTCACGGCTGAGCTTGCGGAATTGAAGACGACAAAGCGCAATGAGGTCGCCCAGCGTTTGAGGACTGCAAAAGAGTATGGCGATCTTTCGGAAAATTCGGAATATGCCGAGGCGCGCGAGGAGCAGGCTTCGGTTGAAACACGCATTGCCGAACTTGGCGATCTTTTGAAGAACGTGGAGATCCTTACGAAGTCCAAGGGGATCGATGCGGTTCAGGTTGGTTCGGTGATCACGGTGAAAAAAGGAGGCAAGGAGATGACGTATACGGTTGTCGGTTCTTACGAGGCCGATCCGCTCGCGGGCAAGATCTCCGACGAGTCGCCGCTCGGCAAAGCGTTCTTAGGGAAGAAAGTCGGCGATAAAGTAAACGTTGATGCTCCTGCCGGTAAGATAACGTATGAAATTCTGAAGATAGGATAATCATACACAAGACATTCTCTTCTATGAAAATAAGCCCGCTTTTGAAGCGGGCTTTTCTGTAGTATCATTTACGTATGCTGGATGACATCATCAAAGAAAGGCGGAAGAAGCTCGATGCGCTGCGTACGGCCGGGATCGATCCGTATCCTGCGCGCGTTCCGCGGTCGTTCGAGATCGCGTACGCATTGGAGCATTTCGAAGAACTAGTGCTGGCGGCGAAAAATGTCTCGTTCGCGGGACGATTGAAAAGCTTGCGCGATCAAGGAAAAATCATTTTTGCCGATATTGCGGATGAGACCGGAAAGATCCAGGTGGTTCTGAAAGACGAGAATCTGAAGGATATCGAATTCTGGCGTTCTGTGCTCGATCTTGGGGATTTTGTCTCGGTGACAGGGCTGCTCTTTACGACCAAGCGCGGGGAGAAGAGCGTGGAAGCTATGGAGATCAGGATGGCGGGCAAAAGCCTCCTGCCGCTTCCGGACAATTGGGCGGGACTGGCGGATGAGGATGTCCGCTTGCGCAAGCGGTATCTCGACCTTATTGCGACTGCGGAACTCCGGGAATTGTTCAGGAAGAAAATGATTTTCTGGGAAACGTTCCGCAATGCTCTGAAAAAGGAAGGATTTCTCGAGGTGGAATTGCCGGTCATGGAAAATCTGCCGGGCGGCGCTGAGGCGGAGCCGTTCAAAACGCATCACAATGCGCTCGATACGGATTTTTATCTGCGCATCTCGCTTGAGTTGCCGCTCAAGAAATTGCTGGTTGGCGGGTTTGACAAGGTTTTCGAGATCGGGCGTGTTTTCCGCAATGAAGGCATTGATCGTGAACATCTCCAGGATTACACCGCGCTCGAATTCTATTGGGCGTACCGCGATTATAACGATGTGATGGCGCTCACGGAAAAAATGTACAAAGAGGTGATCCAGAAAACATGCGGGACGATGGTGACCATGCGCGATGGTCGCGAGATCGATTGGTCGAAGAAATGGGAAAAGGTTGATTATGTCGCGATGTTTAAAAAAGAGAACCAAGGATTGGATCCTGTTTCTGCGGACCGCGACGAACTTTTTGTGCGTGCAAAGGATCTGGGGCTCGCGCCGGAGAAGAACGCCGGACGCGGAAGGTTGATAGATTTGATCTTCAAAAAGACCGTGCGCGGCAAATTGATCGAACCGTGTTTCTTGGTCGATCCGCCGGTTGCGATCGAACCCTTGGCGAAGCGGAAGCCGGAGAATCCGGACGTTGTCGAACGGTTCCAGATCGTCGCGGGCGGCACGGAGCTCGGCAAAGGATTTTCGGAATTGAACGATCCTCTGGATCAGCGCGCACGATTCGAAGAGCAGATGAAACTTCGCGAGGCGGGGGATGCCGAAGCTCAGCATTTGGATGAGGATTTCATCGAAGCTTTGGAATATGGCATGCCGCCTGCCGGCGGATTCGGCGTTTCCGAGCGTCTCTTCGCGGTACTCATGGATCGTCCCATTCGCGAGACCATTTTCTTCCCCTTGATGAGGCCAAAGAAATAGATTTGACTTCCACGGGGGTCATGGCTATGTTTAAGTCCAAGGAGGTGGCGTTATGCAGTGGCTCACGTTCAATTGGTCGTGGATGCTCTGTGACCGAGCCAGCATTTTTTTCACTGCTGCGGTAGTTGCGGGCATTCTGGCTTGGTTCAGTTTTCTGAGCGTTCGGAGGGTCACGGACGATATTGTGGACGGCCAGTTTGCAAAACATTCCCCTCTGAAGATCATCGGTGCCGTATTGGTGACGATTTTTGGATGCGGAATGATCGTGGCGGCATTTGTCTTCAGTATTGTGGCCGGATACCTGCTCATTTATGGGATCATGAGTCGCTAGAAATGGCATGATCCATTGCTGCAACAAAAGCCCCGCATAAAGCGGGGCTTTCATTTTGGATTTGGGCCTCCGTTCTCCGCCTCTGCGGGGACGAAAAGCTGGAATTCTGGGCCCCGTTTTTCAACGGGGCAAAGAGGCTCGAATGAATCTTTATTCGAGCCTCTTTGCTTTTTCGCAGATCATTTTCATTTCGCCGTCGCGTTCCGTCATTTTGCCCTCCACAATGACTGGCGTATTATCAGCCCAGACCGACGCCGTTTTCTCGAGAACGCTGTTGAACACCACCACTTCAAGATTTTTTTGAGCGATATCTTCGATGGTCGCAAATATCATCGGTTGGCCGCTCTTCGTGATGATCTTCCGCATTTTTGAAACGATACCGGCGGTGCGCATCATGGCGTTGCTGTTTTTGCTCGCGATAAGTTCCGCAATGGGCTTCGCTTTATAGTAGGCGATCATCTGCGCATGCGCGTTCAGGGGATGATCGGAGAGGTAGAATCCAATGAGCTCTTTTTCCCAGGTGAGCTTTTCCGTGGGCGTCGCTGGCGTCGCCGGTTTCAATTTTAAGGTTGCAACGGGCAGCGTGTCGCCGAAGAGCGAACCTGTCCGCGAGGTGCCGCCTTTTTTCATGGCATTCGCGAATTTCAGGATGTCGTCGATGTTCGTAAGCGCCTGATTGCGCTCGATGCCCAGCGAATCGAACGCGCCGCTCTTCGTCAGGCTCTCGATCGATTTTTTATTGAGGTCTTTGTGCTGGATGCGCGTAAGGAATTCCTCGAAGTTTTTATACGGGCCGCCGCGTGCGCGTTCTTCGATGATGACTTTGGTTATTTCGGAGCCGACGTTCTTTACCGCGGAGAGTCCGAATCTGATCTTCGCTCCTTCCGGCGCGAACGTAACGAAACTCTTATTCACATCCGGCGGAAGGATGTCGATGCCGGATTGCTTCGCTTCCTGGATGAGGAACGAGATGCGCTCGATATCGTTGAGCTCTGAATCGAGGAGTGCCGCCATGAACTCTTCCGGATAGTGCGCCTTGAGGTAGGCGGTCTGGTAGCCGATCAGGGCGTAGCATGCGGCGTGCGATTTATTGAAACCGTAGCGCGCGAAGGACGGAAACATTTCCCATATCTGTTTTGCGGTCCGTTCCGGAATGCCTTTTTTCATCATGCCGCTCACGAGCTTCGCTTCCTGTTCGTCGAGGAGCGACTTTATCTTCTTGCCGATGGCTTTGCGGAGGGTGTCGGCTTCCGGCAGGGAATAGCCGCCGAGGTCGCGCGCGATCTGCATCATTTGTTCCTGATAGACACCGACGCCGTAGGTGTTCTTGAGGATCGGTTCGAGCATCGGGTGGAGATAGGTGATCCGTTCTTTGCCGTGCTTGCGGTTGATGAAGCGCGGCACCTCGCCGGCTTCGAGCGGTCCCGGACGGTAGAGTGCGACCATGGCGATGATGTCTTCAAAGACGGTCGGTTTGAGATCTTTCAGATAGCGCCGCATGCCGGACGATTCGAATTGGAATACGCCGGTCGTGTCGCCGCGTTGGAGGAGTTCGTAAGTTTTCTTGTCATCGAGCGGGATCGTGCCGATGTCGATCGTGACATCGTGCAGTTCGTGGATGAGACGGATCGATTCTTCGATGATGGTAAGGTTGCGGAGTCCAAGAAAGTCGATCTTCAGAAGGCCGAGCGCTTCCACGTCGCCACCGGGGAACTGCGTGATGATCGTATCTTTGTCCTGTGGCGCGAACTGTAGCGGGACGCGTTCGATGAGCGGATCTTTTGCGATCACCGTGCCGCAGGCATGGACCGAAGCGTGCCGTGCGACGCCTTCGAGATGATGCGCTGTGTCGATCAGTTTTTTCGCGTCGGCGTTCGAATCGTAGAGCGCTTTGAGTTCGACGACGTTCTTCAGGCAGTCATCGAGCCAGCCTTCCTTCATACCCTGGGTTGGGTTGAAGGGGATCAATTTTGCGATCTGGTCGCAGAACGCGTAGGAATATCCCATGGCGCGGCCGGCGTCGCGGATCGCGGCCCGCGCGGCCATCGTTCCGAACGTGATGATGCGCGCCACGCGGTCCTCGCCATATTTTTGGCGCGCATAGGCCAGCACCTCGTCGCGGCGCACGTCGGAAAAGTCGATGTCGATATCCGGCATGGAGATGCGTTCCGGATTCAAAAAACGCTCAAAAAGCAGATTATAGGTGAGGGGATTGAGGTTCGTGATATCCAATACATAAGAAACCAAACTGCCGGCAGCGGAACCACGGCCGGGACCGACCGCAATGCCGTGCACTTTTGCCCAGTGGATCAAGTCCTGCACAATGAGGAAGTAATCGGCGAAGCCGGTCTTTTCGATGACAAGTGTCTCGTATTCCAAACGCTCGCGCATTTCGGACGTCTGTTTCTCGATTGGAAATTTTTTGGGCAATCGTTCCTCGATAAGCTCACGCAGGTAGGCATTCGCGGTCTTGCCGTCCGGCTTCGGAAATTCCGGGAGAAGATAGCCGCTTTTGCCGTACGGCGGTACGAGCTCGAGCTCGACATTGCAGCGCGCGGCGATTTCATTGGTGCGCGCGATGGCATCGGGAACAAACGAAAATTTTTCCGCCATGGCTTCCGGCGAGAGCACGGAGAAATCGTCTTCTTTCATGCTCATGCGGTCATCGTCGGAAAGCTGGTTGCCGGTCTGTACGGCAAGCAACACATCGTGGTATTCCGCTTCCTCGGAATGGATATAATGGCTGTCTTGCGTGGCGACGAGCGGAATCCCGGTCTCCGCGGAAAGCTTCACAAGCGCGGATTCTATTTTTTCGGAATCGGGAAGATGCGGATGCTTTTGGATCTCAAGAAAATAGTTTCCTTTGCCGAAAATATCTTCGTATTCATGCGCGATCTTTTTCGCGTCCTCGAACCTTTCGGAAAGAAGCGCCTGGCCGATCTCGCCGCCGAGGCATGCCGAAAGCGCAATAATGCCTTCATGGTTCTCCCGGAGCAGGTCTTTGTCTACCCGCGGCCGATAGTAGAATCCTTCGAGATGTGCTTTCGTGACGAGTTTTACGATGTTCTTCCAGCCCGTGTTGTTCTCGGCGAGCAGGATCAAATGGTAGTAGCGTTCGTTGCCTTCTTTTGAAAAACGGTCGTGCGGCGCGACATAGGTTTCGACGCCGAGGATCGGCTTAATGCCGGCTTTCCGTGCCGCTTTATAAAATTCGACCGCACCATAGAGCACGCCATGGTCGGTGATGGCGATAGCGTCCATGCCAAGCTTTTTGGCGTGGGCTACGAGATCGGGAACTTTCGCCAAGCCATCAAGCAGGGAATAGTGGGAGTGGACATGAAGATGGGTGAATTTGATGGGCATGATGGTTACTATAATACCTTCTTTGTCGTTCCCGCGAAAGCGGGAATTTCAATCTCTGGGAACGAAACTTTTTCTGTCGGCCCCATGAAGCTTGTTCCCGCGCAGGCGGGAAACGGGGATCCAGGTTGAAAAAAAATAGGTTCTAGGTTCCCGTGCGCACGGGAACGGCAGATGTTTCGGAAACGCGGATATTTACACGGGGGTCATATTCTTATACTATTTTAATGCAATTTGTTTGTGGCCACCTTAGCTCAGCGGTAGAGCAGCGCTTTTGTAAAGCGAAGGTCCCCGGTCCAAATCCGGGAGGTGGCTCCCTGATTTTTATCGAAGTTCGACTTCGATAAAATACTCGTGTTCCGTAGAGATATCCCGCAACGCGGGCTGGAGTAGTTTTGAGATAGGTTCTATAATTCATTCTATGCATAACAAGAAAACAGTTTTCATGGTTGCAGTGGTTGTCGTTGTGGTCGTTCTTGTTGCTTTCTTTGCCATAGAGCGCTGGAGCGGAAGCAATGTGGCGCATGCGCCGGCACTTTCTGGGACAGTGAATGGCGGAGGAGCGACAGGAACTGCGATCTCTTCGGAAGCGAGCAGCAGCAGTTCATCCGCGGTTTCCGCGGCGACCTCTTCGGTAAAAAGTTCCGTATCGGCTTCTGCTGAAAAAACATATGCCGGTAGTTCTTTTTCATTCAGCTATCCGGCGTCATGGAGCGTACTGAGGATGAGGCCATTTTCGATGACCAATTTTAACGGCCAGTACGTTTCGGGAGATGTCGTGCCGATGGGCGGCGCGGAGATCGATGTGGTGACGACGACGAATTACGGTGATCTCAAGAACATTATGACGACCGAACTCATGGGTGCGGCGGATCTTGCGACCAGCACGGTGGCAGTGGACAATGTTGCGTGCGATGAAGCGCGCTATGGCGAGTCGTATAGCGATGAAACGTTATCCGGAAATATCGCCGTTTATTGCGAGCGCGGCATCAAGCTCTGGAAAATATATCTCTCGTATCGCGAGAGCGATCCTGCCGCGGCGGTTCACGTTGCCGATTTTAACGGAGTGCTGAGCTCGATGAAATTCCTGCCTTAATTTTTCTTTCGCCGGAGTCGAGTCCCGGTAAAATTATTCAATACGTTTCTTGTTCTGTCGTTCCCGCGAAAACGAAAGACGACAGAAAAATAGCGCGGGAACAACGGAAAGGGTTTATGTTACAATAGAAGGCAATGAAGAGAGGATTTACATTGATCGAGCTTTTGATCGCGACCGCTATCTTTACGCTGGTTGTCATCGCATTCATCAGTATCTTTGTTGCGGTTGCCGGCGTGCAGGCGCGCCAGACTTCGGTTGCCGCCGTGAACGAGGAAAGCCAGGCTTTGCTCCAGAAGGTCCAATATTACGTCGAGCTTTCAAGTTCCGTCTCGTCGACGGTTGACGCATCCTCCTCGGTTTTGACGCTCCGCATGCCGTCATCATCGATCGATCCGACAACGCTGCAGCTGTCAAGCGGAACGGTCTATATCACGCAGGGAGTCGGCGGAACTCCGCAGCCTTTGACTTCGAGCAGGGTCAATGTTTCAACGCTTTCGTTCACGCGCCACGCGAACACGCCGGGGCACGACTCGGTGGATGTCTCTTTCACGATGACCTACAACACGTCGAACATCAAGCAGATGTTTTCGCAGGCGCTTCAGACTTCGATTGCGCGCGTGTCGGCGGCGACGTTCGATTCGAGCGTTTTGCCCGCAACTTCCGGATCGCTGAATTTGGGTGCAGCGGGCCAGACATGGAATTCCATCAATGGCATTATTTATTTCAGCGGCACGAATGTCGGCATCAATGCAGCAAGTCCGCAGACGGCGCTCGAGGTGAATGGCGGCGTCCGCCTGAACCCTTCCGGGTCGCTCACGTGCGCCGGAAATTCGAACGCCCGGGGGACTTTATGGTTTACGACGGGCGGTGCCGGAAAGGATTCTCTCCAGGTCTGCGCCCAAAACGCTTCGGGAACGCTTGGCTGGCAGACTCTTTATTAATGATATTAAGACAAGTGAGTTCGATTTAAGGAGAAAAACCTTTCTGTCATCCTCCGGCTTGGCCGGAGGATCCGTGCTTCCCATTTTAAAAAGCACGGATCGTCCGACTATATCGGACGATGACGGAAATAGTTCTCATTTATCATCATTCGTGTTCTTCTTTCCGTTATGGTTCGTTTCCGCCGGAGTTTATCCCGCGTGTCCATCCGTAGCCTTGGCGTAGGCGGGAGTCTCTCGAGGAGCGGGGACGGCATCCTTTTAGCTGTGTATAACTTTCATTGAATCTTATATGGCGGCACTGCTATAATGAAAACAATATAAAAGGCGAAAGGGTATCTTCTAGAGAAGAAAAAAATATGAAATCAATCAATAAAAAAAATATTATTATTGCAATCGTCGTAGTTGTTGTGGTCGTCATTGTTGTCGCTCTCGTGATGATGATGGGAGGAAAGAAGGGGAACGCCCCGGGATCAACGTCCGGTAATCCGAGTTCGCAGTCGGCGGCTTCATCTTCGGCGCCTGCGAGTTCGACGACGCTCCTGCCGCTCCCGGCGAATGTTGTTGTCCCTGAGGCCGGTGCGACCAATACGGGCGGTGTCGCCGTGCCGCAAGTGGAGGCTCCTGCCGCTCCCGGCGTTGCCGCGAAATACCGCAGTTTCAATATCACCCTGCAGAATGGTCAGTTTTCTCCTTCGACCATCGCGGTGAACGTCGGTGATACCGTGGATCTTGAGATCAAGGCGGTCGGCGGTACGTATGATTTCACCCAGCCGGACCTTGGTTTCAGTGCGGCGCTTCCTGATGGTGTAACCAAAAAGATCCAGTTCGCTCCGTCCACGGCAGGGAAATTCGTTTTCTATTGTTCTTCCTGCGGCGGCCCAGCGAAAGGTCCGGTTGGCTATATTGTCGTAGCGGGGAAATGACCTAATGACCGATCGTGAAAGTGCGCCATCCCGGTCTCCTTTGCCATCTCGGCGGAAACCGGGACTTCGTGAAAGAGAGGTCATTCTGAATACAGTGAGGGATCCTATTTCTAAAAAAACGGACAAGATCCTTCACTCCGTTCAGAAGGACGATAAAGAAATTACAACAAATCATTCAAACATGAAAAAAAACAAAATCATTTTTCTCGGTATTCTTATTGTGGTGGTGATCGTGCTGGCGGTTTGGGCGGGCATCCTGATCGCGGGTATGCAGTCGGGATCGAATCCTGATTCGGCGTCGCCGTATTCGGCGGTTTATCTCTCGACGGGCGATATCTATTTCGGAAAACTTTCCTGGTTCCCGTCGCCGCATATGACGGATGTCTGGCTTATTACGCGAAGTCAGGATCAGAGCGGGCAGACGCAGACCAGCCTCATACCGTTCAAATCCGTGCTCTGGGGTCCGATGGACGAGATCAGTTTCAATTCGCAGGACATCGTTTTCTCGACGCGCCTGAAGAACGGCAGCCAGATCGTTTCCGCGATGGAAAATCCGTCATCCTCCGCTGCATCGCAGCAGAACGGAACGGCGGGAACGACAGGAACGCCCAATACTAATAACGGCGCTCCGACAAACGCGACAACTACGGGGCCGTCATCGCAGGGTGCACCGTCCGCGACCAGCACGAAGTAAATTTATCTGTCGTTCCCGCGCAAGTGGGAATCCAGGAAAAGAATAGAGAGTTTCCCGGGGGCGGGAACGATAAAGATCAAGACAACAAAAAGACCCAGCAATGGGTCTTTTTGTTGAGTCCAACGTAGATCCGGTGAAAGATTAAATTTTTCTAAAACAAAAATTTTTTTCATGCTTTTCTGCTATTGCCATATTTACAAAGTTATCCACGGGCGGGATTTATAAATGATGGAATGATATACTTATTTCATATAAGTTCCGCAAGGGGTTTGATTAAAAAATGAAGAGCCCTCAATCAAAGCTTTTTCTCTTTATCTCGCTTGCAACGATCATTGTTCTTGTCGTCGTGATCATAGCGTTCAGCACGGGTATTTTCCGGGCTTTTTCCTCGGGTCCGATCAATCCGGCGGGCGTTGGGTATGGCGCACTGAGCGAGGATTCATATTCCAATATAAGCGTCGGCAGTTCGTCGCCGGCCGGTGCCGCGCGTTTTGTGGTGAATGCATCTTCGACGGCAAGCAGTTATACGCTGAAGGTGCTCTCAACCGCTGGTGCGTCGCTGTTCTCCATTGATAACAGCGGCAATGTGATCGCTGCGGGATCTCTCACTGCCAGTTCATTTTCCGGTAATTTGAGCGGTGTCGTGACTTCCGGCAATGTTTCCGCCGGAACCTTCGGCTCGAACACGGGAGGAGGGAATTATGGATTCTCGGGAGCCGTGACCATTGGCTCAAGTGCGTCTATCAACCAAGCGGGAGATATCGGCGTCAGCCGCAACGGTTCTCCCACGACGGGCGTCATTTATCTCGGCAGCGGCGGTTCCCACTATCTCTATTTCGACGGCACGAATTACAACCTGAACGCCGGAGGATTGAATGTGACTAACGCAGTAACCGCTTCGCAGTTCTCCGGTTCCGGCTCCGGCCTCACGGGAACGGCGGCAAGTCTCACCTCGGGTGCACTCCAATATTTGGGTCCTCAAACCGCAAATACTTCGGGATCTCTGACGTCCGGATTAACGGTTGGCGGAGTCTATGCTAACGGCTATCCGACATCCTATGGCAACGTGCTGAATATAGGAGGGGGAGGCTACGGACAGCTGTTGATCGGATGGTCGGGGTCGACCGGGGGCACTGCGGACAACTACATACGATCACTCAGAGATTCCGCGGTCGGCACCAATAACTGGTCGGTCTGGGCCAAGATCATCACCGATCAGAATTACAACTCGTATGCGCCGACGCTCACCGGCACTGGCGCGAGCGGCACCTGGGGGATCAATATTTCAGGCACGGCGCAGAACGCGAACCAGCTGATCGGAAAGAACTGGAACTGGTCCGGCCAATCGGGCCAGCCATCCTGGCTCTGGGGCGGATCGGATGGAACCAACATGTATGTTTATAATCCGAGCAACTTCAGCGTGAACTATGCGAATACCGCTGGCGCTCTTTCCAACATGAACATCTCGCAGTTCAGTAATGATTCCGGGTATATAACGTCGGCGGCGTCGGGTTTCAGTCATTCCCTTTACACGAATGGCTATGATGTTCTTCCCGATGGGTTGATCATAGAGTGGGGCGTCGTAACGCCCGGCAGTTGCGCGTCGTTCGCCAAGACATTCCCCAACGCCATTTTCAGTGCGACGGCGGCGACCTATGGAGGTACGGATCGCATTACGTACGTGTCGAGCTACTCGACCGGTTCTATCTGCATCTCTAACAATGGTTCCGGCGTGTCGGCGACCTATATGGCGATCGGTGATTAACGCAAAAAGTTTGTTTGATTTTATTTTGGTCGGTAGCAGAAATCCAGGGTTTCTATTTTGTCATCCCCGTGAAAACGGGAATCCAGGTTTGAGGCTTGATCTCGCCGCGAGGTCGAACCTCGGCCGAGACAATTCTCTATCATTCCGAGCCTGCGAGGAGTTTTTTCTCTTGTCGTCCCTGCGGAGGCGGAGGACCCCCATGCTTTTTCCCTTTCCAGAGTTTTTTCTTATGTCGTGGTCCGCGCAGGCGGACCATCCGTGCTTCCGTTTTTCCGTCATCTTTTCATAATTCTCTTTGTCGTCCCCGCGCAGGCGGGGATCCAGATCTTTATGCCGTGTCTCGGTAACGGGGGTAGCCTGTGGATAGCACTTGACTGGTAGAAGTGTTATTCTTTAATCAAGAAAGAAAAGGTTCAATTTTTACATAAAAAAACAAAAAGATTACCGTTCTTTTTCAAAAAGACGATGAAATAAAAAACGTGATCACCCAAAAATCAAAAATTATCCTTTTTGTTGTTGCTCTTATTATTTTTTCCGGTGCGCTCGGATTTGGGGCATATCGGGTTTTTGCGTTGACCGTCAGTAATCCGGCGGGCGTCGGTTACGGTGCGCTCGGAATGGATTCGTCTTTCAATGTGAGCGTTGGCAGTTCTTCGCCGAATGGTGCGGCACGATTCGTGGTGAACGCGTCTTCGGGAGCAAGTACCTATACCTTGAAAGTGCTTTCAAACACAGGCGCATCTCTCTTCTCCGTTGATAATAGTGGCAATGTGGTAGCGGCGGGTTCTCTTTCTGCCGGTTCATTTTCCGGTAACATAAGTGGCACCGTAACCGCAAACAATGTTTCATCGGGTGCTTTTGGTGCAAATTCAAGCGGCGGCAATTTCAGTTTCCCTGCAAGTGTCGGCATCGGGATAGCATCACCGGTTGCGATGCTTCACGTAGCGCAGTCAAGCAACAGCCAACCGGCAGCACTTTTCACGAATAACGGCGGCTCGGGAGAAGGGGTGGATATAAAGGCTGGCGCTGGCGGGACGTCGAATGCAGTGCTTAATGCCATGCAATTTAATGGAACTAGTTTGTTTTATGTAAGAGGAGACGGCAATGTCGGTATCGGTACGACGGGACCGAGCCAAAAATTGGAAGTCGTCGGCAACGTTTCTTCTACGGGTCTCTGTTTGAGCGGTGTCTGTATTACCACCTGGCCAACAGGCAATGTAACTTCGGTCTTTGGCAGAACCGGCGCCGTGGTAGCCGCATCCGGAGATTATTCGGTAGCGCAGGTTACAGGAGCTGCACCCCTCGCAAGCCCGACGTTTACGGGAACATTGACGTTGCCGGGAACCCATGGAGGAGCTTCCTTCTTGGATGGCGGTGGCGATGCTGCTTCATATTCTGCGGATACTGTTGAATTCAGTGGGTGGAATGGATTAGGAATGTATAATCCGACCACTGGCGGTGCATATACAAATCAAATAAGCGGATTTTATGACTTTAGAAATGGTTTCTGGGATACCAAGGCATATCCGAGGGTAAATGGAACTGCCATCAATTCAATATTTGCACCCCTCGCAAGCCCGACGTTTACGGGACAGGTTTATGTAGCAACCCCTGGTGGCGCTTGGATTAGTGGTATGACCACTGCGGGTATCACCGCGTCCAATGCTCAAACCGCCAGTGCCTATACACCTATGCTTCGTCAGACAACCGCTAGTGGGGATGTTGTCAATTTAGGAGGATTAGGAGACAATTTTGGATTTTTTGGTTATGCCTCCGGCAGAACGGTGAATGGCTATGACTATAACATGACCATGAACCTTGCAAACGGATATGTCGGCATCGGTACCACGGGGCCAGACCAGCTCTTAACCGTTAATGGAAAAGTGGATGCAACCGGTTATTGCATCAGCGGCGCGAACTGTATCTCTTCATGGCCGACGGGAGGCACCGGTACGGTAACGAGCGTTGCGGCAGGAACCGGACTTTCTGGCGGAACGATAACGACATCAGGTACGATCTCTTTGAACACGGCAAATGCGAACACATGGACCGGTGCACAGACATTTAATGCTGCTACAACACATACCGCTGCGGTAACATTTCCTGGTTCTGGCATCTGGAATGCGTCTGGCAACGTGGGCATCGGGACGACGGCACCAATCGTGCCGCTCTCCATTGGCGGTGCCGGTCAGTCCTTTTATATGGTTTCTGTTTCCAGTACGGCGGCGAATTATATGGGCATTAATGTGGTTACTACCGGGCAGGGCATTAACGTCAGTTCTTCCGGAGGCTCTCTTCTCTATGGCTCGACCGCTGAGACGTCCGGATATGCTATTTCGGTGAGTGCTCCTTCGACAGGCAGTGTCGGCATTTATGCCGCCGGTAATACGTTTGGTGGCCATTTTACCGCAAACGGTTCCGCCGGTGCCGGGGTTTATGGCAGTTCCTATTATGGTGTTGAAGGTTATGGTACCTATGTTGGTGTTTATAGCAGTGGCACGAGCTATGACTTTTTAGGATCCCACGGTGAATATACTTCGGGCAGTTCTTGGGTGAACGGCTCCAGTCGCGATCTCAAAACCGATTTCACGCCGCTCGACGATCAGATAGTTCTTAGTAAGATCGATGCGTTGCCGGTCACGAAATGGGTCTATAAAACGGATACCAATGCTTGGCATATCGGTCCCATGGCGGAAGACTTCTATGCTTCGTTTGGATTGGGCGACAACAATATGAGCATTTCGACCATTGATCCGTCAGGTGTCGCCCTGGTCGGCATCAAGGCCTTAGACGAAAAGATAGACGCGCAACAGAAAGAGATAGACGTGCTCAATGCGCAGAATGCCACGCTTTCAAGTGAAGTGGAAAAGTTATTGAGCAAATAACATGAACGTGAAAAAACAGGTCGTTATTTCCAGTGTCATCGTCGCACTGATCGTTGGTTTGGTCGGCGGATATTTCTGGGGATATGCGCGCGGTGGCATGGCGGTCACGGCATCGTATGCCCCGAAGATCGTGGAGGTTAGCAAACTTTTTCCTCCCGCGCCCACCTCGATGCTTTCTTTGAGCGGACAAGTGAAATCTATCAATGGTTCTGTCGTGACGCTCGATGTTGGTTCTCTCACGCCAGATCCGTTTGCGGTCGAAAACTTTCCGGAAGTGCGTGAAGTGACCGTCGCGAATGCGGCAAAAATAACAAAGATGGTACAGAAAGATCCAGCAGAGTTACAACAGGAAGTGGAGGCTTATACGAAGCAAGCAGTGAATGTTTCCGCGACGGCAGGCGTAGTGCCGGTTGGACCTTCCGAGGGGCCGGTGCCATTTACCGAAAAAAATATTTCTTTATCTGATATTAAGATGGGAGATATGGTGATAGTAACCGCTGGTAGTGACATTATGAGCGCACCAAGTTTTACGGCCACTGCGATTCAGGATCAAGTTACTCCTTAGTCTATCTGATAGTTCGCCGGGTTTTGATCTTTCGTTTTGACCGAGGAACATGCTTGCCTAGATGCGCAGGGTATCGTATTTGGGTTAGTGTCCTTTTTTGAGTTTCGTGACTTGTTGGGATTGTTTATTCGATTGAAGCTCATTACGGTTTTTTTATTCAATATCTACGATGTGCCGGGATGGTTACTTATGATGGAGATTCTTTAATCGTGCCGCGTTGACCATTGATTCGGCCTTGCTTAAAACTTAGGTTTTTTTTGAGTTATACCTTAAAGAGACGGCATGTCTGATATTTATGAGACCTGTGGATAACCTTTGGATTGTAATGGTGAAAGTGTTATACTCTTAACTAAGAGAAAAGGTTCATCCTTAAGAAAAATCATCGTTATTCTTTGCAGAGACAGAAATGATGATCACCCGAAAATCAAAAATTATTTTTTCCGCTATTGCCCTTATCGTTGTTGCGGGTGCGATTGGCGTGGGAGCATATCGGGTTTTTGCCATAGCGACCAACCAGGCGGGCGTCGGTTATGGCGCGATCGGCATGGATTCGTATTTTAACGTGAGCGTCGGCAGTTCTTCGCCGGCCGGTGCTGCGCGATTCGTGGTCAACGCTTCTTCGGGTGCCAGCACATATACTTTGAAAGCGCTCTCTTCTACGGGCTCATCTCTTTTCTCTGTTGATAACAGCGGAAATGTGGTGACCGCTGGATCTCTCACGGCCGGTTCTTTTGTTGGCAATCTGAGCGGAACCGTGACAGCGGGCAATATTTCATCGGGTGCTTTCGGTGCGAACACTGGTGGAGGAAATTACAGTTTTTCTGGGAATGTTGGGATTGGCACAACGACGCCAAGTAATTCGGTATCGATTTATAATAGTAGTAACCCCGTATTAGGTATCGTTGGCGGTAATGTGCCGTTCTTTGACATGCAGAATGGTTACGGAGGATTCGCCAACTTTGATGAATACAATGACAATACGTTGCGCATCGGCGATGCGAGTAATGCAGCAACGACTCAGCTGGTTCTTTTGCCTGGCGGCAACGTCGGCATCGGTACGGCGAATCCGACCACAGCTCTTACGGTTGTCGGCAACGTTTCTTCTACGGGACTTTGTTTGAGCGGCGTCTGCAACACCACCTGGCCGAACAATTCCCAGTGGACCACAACCGGATCGAATATCTATTACAACACCGGCAACGTCGGCATCGGG
>CAJAQL010000020.1 GCA_903944135.1 uncultured Parcubacteria group bacterium | reverse complement strand
GCCGGCAAAGTATCGGTTGCTACGACATCAGTTGAGGTCGCAGGACCGAACGCTTTGACCGTCAGGAGGTAGTTCACCGTGCTCGTGACATTGACGGTCGAGGTCGTCGCATCGGCCGTCTTTCCGATGGAAAGATCGGCGATTACCGGCGTCACCGTGATCGTAGACGATGCCGTAGTGCTTGCGCTCGTATTAGTGGAAGACGCAGATTCACTGATGGTCGCCCAGTTCGTGATCGTCGTCGTGGCAGTGACCGGAGGCGTCAGGCCTGTGATATTGAGCGTCGCAACCGTACCCGAAGCCATATCATTGATCTTCCAGAGCCCCGTCGAGGACGCATAGGTACCTAAGGACGGAGTTGAAGTGACATAAGCAAGGCCCGTCGAGGACCAGGCATCGGTTGCCGTGATACCGGTTGATGTCGCGGGGCCGAGTGCCTTGACCGTGATCGTATAGGTCACGGGGTTACCGGAAACAATCGTCGAAGTCCCGTTCACGGTCTTTGCGATCGAAAGATTTGCGGTAGGAAGGACGGTACATGCCGGACCTTCATTAACTTGAGAATGCGAATGAGATGATCCGTTATTTTCATTAACGAATTCATCGACATTCACCGTATTCTGCAAACCGCACGCAGGACTTCCTGTCACCGCAACTGTAAGGGTTATCGTCGTCGTGCTCTGCGGATCGATATTGAACGACCCCCATGAGACCACTTGCGTTCCGGTTGCGTTCGTTGTCGTACTGAACGTCATTCCAGAAGTGGAAGATGTTGCTGAGACAAAAGTAAGTCCGATTGGCAACGTGTCGCTCGCATTCACGTTTATCGAGGAAACCGTACTGGTATTTGCAACGAAGATAGAAAAACTCGAAGTTGCTCCCGTCACGAATTTCGCGCCCGTGAACGTATCGGACAACTGTATGTTCGTGTCCGCGTGAGCCTGCGGTATGCCATTCCAAAGAAAATTTCCGCTGTGCGTTCCCGCGAAGAAAGCTATTCCGACAAATGCAGCGAAGATCGCCACCTTGCCGAGCTTTTTTGCAAAAGCGCAAACGGAATGAAATATTTTTTTATTCATTCGTTATACAAGAGCTCTTCCTCATATCTCTCCGCACGCAAATCACACAAAAAAAACATGCGTAGTTTGATACGCGTGCAAAATATGAGCAAGAGCTCCTTGATTATATTTATTTTTTGGACCTTTTCGTTATATTAAATTTTAAAAAGGTCAAAAAATGGTTTTCAAAGAGCTGGGGAAAAACGATTTTTACTGACAAGATTATGTCATATACAACAGAAAAAAGCAATATATTAATTGACACTTATCAAGATAGATGCTAAATATATGAGCATTCGTCCGGAATGGTCCGGCGAACGTCCTTTTCCATCACCTATATGACTGAAAGGAGAAAAATTTCTTTGCTCGCAAGCATTGTCGCGACGGATCTCGGTCCGTTTTCACTCTGCGGATCAAAACCGCGCCGGTATCGTTGCAACGGGCCATCAAACCCGCTGTTCCACAAAAACAATAGGACGTGCGGAGTTAAATCCTAAAGAAAGGAGGAAAAGACCGTGAGAAAACTATGCGTAGTTTTTATCATGTTTCTCGCTACATGCTTCGGACTTCAGATAAGCGCCGAAGCGCAGTGCACGAAGAACTATCCCGTCGAGAAAAAAGGCGAAAGCTTGTGGAGCATCGCGCACCACGAGCTCGGCGCAGGACGCCTCTATCCCCTCATTGCAAAAGCAAACGGGATCAAGACACCCTATCGCATCTATCTGCATCGGACCGTTTTGACGATTCCGATTCCCTGCAACACAACATCACAAGTGCAACCGAAAAATCCTTCTCATCACAAGAAAGATATTTCGAGATCGGCGAAAATCCATCAAGATATTCCGACAATAACGGATGTTCGTGCGAATACCGCATTGCCTTCCGCCAGTTCACCTGAACGAAGCGCTATAACTCAACCTGCCCCGGAAACCGCAGCTTCGGTCAACCAGGCCGCCGCTGATGTCGCCGCGATAAAAACGGCTGAAACGGAAACCGCGGCAATTGAGGAGGAAATTGCAGCGACGGAACAAAAGATATTGGCGACAAGAGAGCGGATCGAGGAGACTAAAAATAAGATCCGCTTGCTGAACGCAAAAACGACGGAGATCGATGCAGAAACGCAAAGGATCAAAGCCGGAACGGCGCAATTGCTGGCCACAGGAGGACCGCATGCGCCATAGTTCATGATTTTCACTTCCCCATTGTCGGCCGCAATTCATCGCGGCCTCAAGATTCCTGCATTTGAACCGAAGGCATGCGTCGAATGCAATGCCCTCAAGGAGATCTTCATGAAAAATCCGTTTATAGCAGTTGTAATGCTGGTCATTGCGTCGCCACTCGCCTTCGGGCAAGTTCCGGCGCAAAAATGCCCCGCTGGCACCACGGCCAAGACAACGTGCACGGCACCGGTTTCAAAAAAGCCGGCAGCAGGACGCCACGTTGCCGCAACGTCGATCTCGAACGCAGCAACCGTATCTTCGGGCGCAGCAACACCGGCCGAAGATCCCGAGATCGCAGCGCTCAAGAAAGCCGCGGAAGTTGCCCGACTGAAGGCCGAGGCACATCTTGCCGAAGTGCAGGCAAAACTGGGCGACGTCAGCATCGCTGAGGCGACCGCCCATGTCGACCTGACCAAGGCAACGGCGCACAACACCGATGCTTTGGGAAATTACAACAACGCCCTGGCAAATGACACGAACGCGCATGCGCAGCTCGTCTTAACGGACGTGGATCTGGCATATGACCGCTTTGATCTCACAAAAACCGTTACCATGAAGAACGCCTTCGCGGCCGCGAACTATCAGGAAGCAATGGCCGGACTCACCAATCGGACGCTTAAATATCCGAAGTGGGAAGTGGCAACGAACATCATTCGCAGCCTTTCGACCGTCGGCGCCGCAGCTGCTCTGAGGCCCGATTCCTACAACTCGAGCTATTCCGGCGGTATGAACAGCGTCACGTCCGGCTCAACCTCCACGGGCGGCCCAACAACCGTCACAACGGGAGCAACTACCGTCAAAACTGGTGCGACCAACGTCGCGTCAACATCAAACGGCGGCACGAACAATGTTACTGCCGGCTCAACTTCCAGCGGCGGCACGACCAAGGTCGTCGCATCCAGCGGATCATCCGCTCAAGGCGGCCAAGGTGGCCAGAGCACCGCTCTCAGTGGTTCGAATTCCCAGGGCGGAACAGCTTTTGGCGGCAGTGCTGATGCCAATGCCGGATCAAGCTCAAATATGATCGGCTCCGGCAATAGCAGGAGCGGATCTTCTTCTGGATCCGGTGTCTATGGCTCTGGCAATAGCACGGCCATCTCTGATCCAACCGCCATCTCCGGAAGCAAGAGCGGATCAAGCTCAAACTCCGGCGCGGTCGCGGACAACAATAACGTCGTGAAACCCGTTACGGTTTCCGGAGCGACAGCGAACCCGGTCGTAACCGCAAATCCGGTTTCAACATCCGGAGCAATCGCCAATCCCGTTGTTACTGCAAATCCGGTTTCAACATCCGGCGCGACGGCGAACCCGACGGTTACGGCGGCAGCGAACCCGAATTCGACAAGCACGGCAACCACCACTCCTCAACAGTAACCACCAGCACCTTTAACCCAGCCCCAACATTTCGATCGCTAACCAGCGAAAGAGTGTCGGGGCTGTTTTTTTATTTAAAACGGCCTGTCGTTCCCGCAAAAGTAGGAATTCGGGTTGAAAAAAATAAAGAATGGAAAACGTGAAAAGTTTATCCCATTAACCTTCGCAGGGCGCAATAAACGCAATCTTTGTCATGCGGGATATTGTTCCAGAACGCAAGATCCTTGATCTCTTTCGCAACCTCGCCGATCTGCGCCTCAAGGACCTTCGTTTCGCCGGGCGAAATATCGAACGCTTCGCGATGGAATTTTCCGCGGACATCAGGTTCGATGAAATCAATGATCCCCTCGGTCATTTCGTAGATTCCCTGTTTTGCGAGCAAAAGTTTGTAGAATGTGAGTTGGCGTTTATAATTCCCGTCGGCATTTTTCGTGCCGCCCTCAAGCTCATTGCGGGTCTTCGCATGCCCTGTTTTGTAATCGAAAACCTTTACCGCATCAGGATCACGCCCGAAAATGATCCGGTCAAGCTTGCCGTTCAATTTCACGCCATCCGTCTCGACGCCATCGATCTTCACTTCGTTTTTTCCTTTTGCCGCGCCCCATGTTCCGTGATGTTCATCATAATATGCCGCGAGCGCTTTCTTCCCTTTCGCGAGCGCTTCGTTATATTCGTCCTCCGTAATCGGTTCATGCGACAACGCCTCCTCGAAACGCATAATCATATATTCCTTCCCCTTGTCTTCACCGGCATCCAATGCGTCGAAATACGCACGCAAAGCCGCATGAATCGCGGTGCCGAAGGAAAGATTCTTGTTCGGCGCCTCGGGAATGCGGATCAGATTGCGGTAAAAATACTGCCACGGACATGCTAAATAATTATTGAGTGCCGTCGGCGATAATCCCTGCTCGTCGAAAAGCGCGTTCAAAAATTCCTTATCATGAAGTTCGGGTTTCTTTTCCGGCGGCGGAGCGAACTCAAGATCGCGGTGCGAAGCGAAAGATTCCTCGAACGCTTCCGTCGCGGGACGTGCAAGAACATCCGCGCCAAGATCGCTCACGAACTTCGTCGGTAGCTGCTCACGGCCATCGCGATCGATCCGCGATGACGTGATCCATAATTCACGTTTTGCGCGCGTGAGCGCCACATAAAACACATTTCGCTCGTCGGCATCATCTTCCGTTTCTTCATCATCACTCCCGCTTTCTGCGCTATCACTTTTATAGATCGAAGCCGGAAGCCTGATCCCGTCACGATGAAAACGATCGCCCCACTTTTTCGCCACGGCGTTCACGATGAACACCGCCTCGAACTCCTGCCCCTTTGCACGATGCGCCGTCATGAGGCGCACCCGTCCAAGGGTCCCCGCTTTTGCGGGACTGCTTTTCACTGCAACGCCATGCCGCTCCATAAGATCGAGATAATCAAAAAACTCGCGCAACGTATAGTTTTTCTGGCGCTCGATGAACGATTTCAGGATATCGAATATCGCGTGCAGTTTCGCAAGCTTTTCCATAGCCGCCGGATCGCGGAGAATGGACGCGAGAAATCCCGATTCGCGTACGATATTTTCAAAAGCCGCTGCGGCGCCGCGATTTTCGGCGTCGCGTTTCCACCTTGAAAGATCATCGGAAAGCGCCGCGGCGGCATCGATATTCTCCGCACCGGATCTTTCGATGAGCGCCCGCGAACGCATGATGTCGTAGAGGCTCTTCCGTTCGCGGCGCGCAAACGCGAACAGTTTATAGGCATCAAGTGGCGGAATATTCAGAAAATCGATATGAAGGATCGCGGCAAGCTCCGGTTCGCGGCCGAAATGTTCGACTGCATGCAATAACAGAATCAGTTTTCGAATATCTTCGTCGCCGAGAGCGTCACGGTCGGATTCAACCACGAACGGAATTTGCCCGTATTCCAGCGCGCGCGCAAAAGGTTCCGCATCGCGATTATCGCGATACAGCACGGCGATCTCCTCCGGCTTCACTCTCTTTTTTTCTATCAGTTCTTTGATCTTCGAGGCGACGAAAAAACATTCCGCATCAGGCGAAGAAAGCTCCACGAATTGGGCGCATTTTTCTTCGCGTCCACCGCGGGCCATCAGGCGTTTTTCGCGCGGCGAAACCACGTGGGCGGCATCGAGGATCGCCTGCGTCGAACGATAATTTCCTGTAAGCGCGATCACGACACCGCGCGGATACTGTTTTTCGAAATAACGGAAATTCTCGAGCGACGCACCCTGAAAGCGGTAGATCGCCTGCTTCTCGTCGCCCACCGCAAAAAGATTGGGATTTTCCCGCGCGCCGGCGATCTTCTGGATAATCGCATTCTGCGCATTGTTCGTGTCCTGATGTTCATCGACCAAAAAATAATCGTAAGCGTCCTGTACTGTCCGGCATACATCCTCATTCGCATCAAGCGCCGCAAGGACCGCCATGATCATATCGTCGTAATCGTACTGCCGTTCCACGCGCATCTTCTTTTCATAGGCAACATATGCGAGCGCAAGCTCCATGTTGCGCGCGATGCGCCGTTCCATCGGCAGATATTTCGTCTTCATCTTGCCTTCGTATTTTCCCGAATCGTTCACGAGATCCGGAATCTCGGAAAAATGACGGCGCTCATCTTCCGCAAGCACGACAAACCTTTCCGGCGATACGCCCTGTTTTTTAAGCTCGCCGACGGCGCGAAGGATCGACTTCAAATAATGATATCTGTCGCCGAACGGACGCAAAATATCCGACGGCAATCCATCGATCACGCCCTCCATCACCTTCACCTGATCAATCTCCGCCACCGGCGTCCCATGCGCGATCTCGGTGAAATAATCAGGATAGTCGCTGATGATGCCGTTCGCAAAACCATGGAACGTGGAGATCGCAACACGGTACGCATCGCGACCCACAAGTTCCGCGAGCCGCCGCCGCATGGTGACCGCACCGGATTCCGTGAAAGTAAGCGCCAATATCCTCTCCGGCGGCGTTTTTGTCGTTCTTAAAATATTCGCAATGCGCAGGGTAAGCACTTCTGTCTTACCGGTTCCCGGACCCGCAACCACCATCACTGGTCCCGCGATCGTATCGACTGCCTGCCGCTGTTCGCTGTTCAGCCGCGCATACGCTTCATCGAAATTTGCCATAGGGCCATTATAACGCCGCACGGCACCAGGGTCGAACCCCGATTACGCTCTCTATCCCTCCATGCCACAGAGCACCAGCTCGCCAAATACAATGCAGGCTAAAACATCGATCAGAACAAGTCCCGCATTTTGGAATGCGGAAAACGGCGCGGTGGCGATATAAAACACAACAATGCTTCCCGCGATCCCAACGGCGCTTCCAAGCCACGGGTTCATCGGGAAACGTTTTCGGAGAAAATAGACCACAAATGGCAGACCCACAAAGAAGATCATTGCGACAACGGAATAAAACGATAAATTCAAGACAAGAAATCCCAACAGGACAAAAACGGACAACTCCCAGAATTCAAAAAGAAAAGCGAAGACGATGAGCGCCGTAAGCACAAAGTCGCCCCGCATGCCGGCCGGAGCAAACCAGAGCTGAAGCATGACCGCGAGCAAAAAAATGATGATCGCAGAAATATGTTTCATATCGGCTGATATTATTGGGCGTTTTTCACGATCTCCACGGTTTGGATCATGCCCATGTCGTACGGGAACGAAAGCGATGCCTCCTGAAAAAGATTATCCGCCGCAAGCGAAACGTTCGCGATCTCTCCCAGAGACATCGCATACGGCACGTTCGCATCGGCACTGTACACGATATCACCCGCCGAAACGGCGGCATTCTTCGCGATCGATTCGACCATAGGATAAGCGCCTCCGACCAAGAGCGCATCATATCCCGAAGATCCGATCCGCACATGCAATTTGAAATTCGGATCAAAAATGGTTTGTGCCACGGAACGATGCGCCGCAGAGCTTTCTATGATACCGACAAGATTTTCTTGGAACATCACGACATCTTTTGCGGCAACGTTATCGGTGATGCCCGCATTCAAGGTCATCTCGTTCTTGAAATTGAAAGGATATTCGGAATATACCATTGCCCGCACGGCATTCGGCGTAGAGGTCGGCATTTCTTTTTCGACATCCGTAAGTTCCGCGAGCTGGGCTTTGAGCGATTCGTTTTCCGCCGCAAGCTGTTCGCTATTGTTCGATGTGGCTACCTGCGGACCCAAAAGTTCCCGCACGCGGACACCGAGCATCGGCATAAAAACAATAAAGAACAGGAGAAGTGCGGCAACGATGCCAAGAAACCAAGATTGATGATATTGCATCGAATTAATAAAAATTGAATATCCTTTCAAACAGAACTCGTTCCGAAGATCTGCGGTGGATAAAGGATCTTTTTGATGAATGCCATCGAGATCCTTTGCGAAGCTCGAAAATGACAAAAAGCTATAGCGTGATCGAGAGCGGCTTCAGCGGATTGTCCAAAAAATCGCGATGCGACTCGAAATCGTCGATCATCTGTCCGAGACCACGGATGACGCAGGTCAACGGATCGTGCGCGATGGTCACTTCAACGCCCGTCTCTCGCTCAATAAGATCACCGATGCCGCGCAAAAGCGCGCCGCCGCCGCAGAGCACGATGCCGTGGCGCAACACATCGCCCGCGAGTTCCGGCGGAGTCGCTTCGATCGTCTCGTGAACGGCGTCCGCGATGGCCCGCAGCGATTTCGAAAGCGCGGCGCGGGCATGCGTGTTCTTCATGGAAATCTCGCGCGGCAGGCCCGTTGCCATGTCGCGGCCGCGCACCGGGATCTCGAGCCGCTCATCGAGCGGGATCGCTGAACCTACTGCGATCTTTGTGAACTCGGCCGTCGATTCACCGATCGCAAGCTGAAATTCATCGCGCACGAACCGCATGATGTCATCGTTAAAACGATCACCGGCAACCTTCAGGGTGCGCGACACGACCGTGCCGCCCATCGAGATGACCGCAATATCCGTCGTACCGCCGCCGATATCAACGATCAAGTTCGCTTCGGGAACCGTGATCGGAAGTCCGGCACCGAGCGCGGCGGCGACCGGCGACTCCACGAGATACACTTTCGAGCAGCCCGCGCCAAGTGCGGCATCCTCAACCGATTTGCGTTCCACTTCGGTCAGATTATCAGGGATGGCGAGAATCGCCCGGCGATACGACATGAATGGATTCGTCTTCCCGCGATTCAAAAGATGGCGCAGCATTTCCTCGGTCATCTCGAAATCGGAGATCACGCCGTTCACGAGCGGTCGCACCACATTGATGTGCGCCGGTGTCCGGCCAAGCATCTTTTTCGCCTCATCGCCCACGGCAAGGATCTTGCTTGTCTTCATGTTCATCGCCGCAACCGACGGCTCGTTCACGATGATCCCTTGGCTCTTCACGTAAATCAGGGAATTCGCCGTTCCCAGATCAATGCCGATATCCTTAAAAAGCGCCTCGAAAAATGCCATGGTTTTATGCTTGATATGATACTCCGCACATTTGCCATAGTCAAAAAATCTGCCTTCATGGCCCTTGACAGGCTTAGGACAAACCCCGGCAGGAATCCATCTTTCAATAATAAAGCTAGATTCCGTTTTTCAATGGAATGACGCGGGTAATCGCCGCATCAACTTCCATCACTTCCGCTTTTTCTTCGTTGCGTCGCTTGAGTTCAACTTTTCCGTCGCCCACTTTTGGACTCACGACCATCCGCCACGGAATACCGATGAGATCGGCTTCCGCAAATTTCTGGCCCGCGCTCAAGTCGCGATCGTCATAGAGAACCTCGACACCGGCCTTCTGTAATTTTTCGTAGACCGGCATTGCGTCCGCACCCGCAAGCGAAAGCAGATGCACACGGAACGGCGCCGTCGCCTCCGGCCAGATCAGTCCTTTTTCATCGTGATATTTTTCCGCAAGGATGCCCATCATGCGCGTGATGCCGATCCCGTAAGATCCCATCACCACATACTGCTTTTCTCCTTTCTCGCTCACGAATTGCAGATTGAACGCTTCGGAATATTTCGTGCCGAGCGGAAAGATATTGCCAGCCTCGACGGATTTTTCCTCATGCATCGCACCGCCGCACTTCGGACAAGGATCCCCTTCTTTTAATTTAGCGATTTCCTTATTCTCCGCATATTCGCATTTCTCGCACACGACGATCGTATCCTCGCCGATCGGCAGGATCACCTGAAACTCATGAGTATTGCTCAGTGTGAATTCACCACCGGACGCGAGCGTATAGACGGCGTGCGTTCCAAGGCGATCGAATATCTTGGTATACGCCCGCGCCGCTTCCGCATAATAACGGAAAAGATCCTCTTCGGATGCATGAAAACTGTAAAGGTCCTTCATGAGAAATTCCCGTCCGCGCAAAATACCCGATTTCGCACGCGGTTCGTTGCGGAACTTCGTCTGGATCTGATATGCCGCGAACGGAAGGTCGCGGTATGAGCTCACGTATTTCGATGCGATCTCCGCCATGATCTCCTCATGCGTCCAGCTCGCGTTATAGGACGGCTCCTTATCGCCCGCCGCGATCACTTTGAACACGACGTCAACGTTCCACCTCCCGGACTTCTGCAGATAATGCTTGTCATGGAGCGCCGACATCAAGATCTCCTGTCCACCGATCGCATCCATCTCCTCGCGAACAATCGCCTCGATCTTCTTGATCACCCGCCATCCGAGCGGCAGGAACGAATAGATACCAGCCGAATTCTTATAGATGAATCCGCCGCGCGTCAAAAGCTGGGCGTTCAACGACGGTTCGTCCTTCGGCGCATTCCGTTCTATCTTCGTGAAAAGTTTTGATTGCAGCATATTCTTGTCATTCCCGTGCGGACGGAAATCCATCTTTATATTTCTGATAGTAACAAAAAAACAGCGAAAGAAAAAGCGGCGCGTTTACGGCTTTTCAAAATGCTGATAATCCTTTCTATCATTCCAATCCCCGCCCCAAACCCATCCCTTATCCTTCAAAAATTCAACGATAAAAGAGTCCTTCGAAATCGTTCCAGGTCTGTCCGTGTCATAGATCGCATCTTTCGGCTGAATGGTTTCATCCTTGATAAAAGGATTCTGAAGTGGGTTGATATCGATCGCTCTTCCCAATGCATGATTTGATAGTTTTGATGTTCCTGAAATATGCCGATAATTGAATGCCGACGTATTATTGGCTTCCATTGAAAGTTCGTCATTCCAGTGGAACGTGGGATGCGCGATAGGAATCGCCGACTGCACGGGAAATTTTTCCTTTAAGATTAATTTGAACAATTCTTCAATATCTTCGCGCAGATAAAAATCCAACAGGATCTGTCCCGAGCGGATCGAACTGTCAAAGGAATAGAATCTCATAGGCAATAAAAACTGACGGTTCAGGATCTCCTGCGGACAGGGAAACGCCGGATTTTGAAGCGTTGCCTTTTCCCTCGTCATGTCATGATATCGCATAGCAAAGATCAGATTTCTGCCTCGAATATCTTTTCGAACTCCCCGGGGACTTCGGCGTCGAACCGCACATGTCCACCGGCGCGGTCGGAAAATTCGATGGATGCCGCATGCAGCATGAGACGACTCGCCCATACAGGCTGCTTCTTGGGACCGTAGATCGGATCCCCAACTATCGGATGGCCGATGCTCGTAAGGTGCACGCGGATCTGATGCGTACGACCGGTCTTCGGATGCACCACGAGTAAGGCAAACGAACTTTCTTTGCCGAAGCCATCTTCCGCTCGCGCCGTCTTTACGACTTCGTATTCCGTCACAGCTGGCTTCGCCATTTTTTCCGATCGGACGCTCCGCTTCACTGTGCCGGTCTGAATGCCGATAGGCTTATCAATGATCCCGTGCAATTCTTTCGGAATGCCGGAAACAACCGCGAAATATGTCTTCTTGATATCGTGCCCCTTGAACAGCGACTTCAGATATTCGAATGAACTTTGGTTCCGCGCAACGATCATCACGCCGGACGTATCTTTGTCGAGCCGATGCACGATGCCGGGACGCAATGTCGGATCGTCCCCCACTTTCCTTATTTCCGGATATTTCTTGAGCAGGATATCCGTAAGCGTCGGTTCGACCGAAACTTTGCCCGCAACGCCATGAACCATAAGACCCGCCGGTTTATTGACCACGATGATATCTTTGTTCTCGTAAATGATCCCGACTTCTTTCGTCATATCGTAAGATTCCCTCCCTTTATGGTTATGCCTATAAAATGGAATAAAAATGTCAGCGAGAGATAGAGGCCCAGCAAGATCCAAACGCCATTCTCGTATGTGATCGGAAACTGTTTTTTGCAGAACCGATAGATCAGCGCGAGCAGGCCGAAGATCAGCGCAAAGATAACAAGATATGGAATCGCCATCAGATACCACGGCCCAAACAAGAAAAGCGCCGGCAAGGCAAAACCGTTTCCGCCCACAAAGAGCGTCGGTATCCAGAATATCGCCGCGCCAAGCACGATCCCAAGAAGAAAGAAGAGAATATGGCCTTTCATTATCTTATTCATCATATCATTCCTTGTCGCCCCCGCGAAAGCGGGTATCCAGAGGGTGACGTTCTTTAAATGCTGGATCCCCGGCTTCCCGCCTGCGCGGGGGGTAAGCTTCGCGGGGATGACAATTGTTTTTTGTAATTTTTTTTATTCGTAAGTTATCGTGAGCATTGGCGCCGAATTCGATTCCCGCGAGCCGAGATCAATGACGCCCGGCGAGCATTCATCTGCCTTTTGCAGGATCCAGCCGTCATTTTCCTCGCCATTCAGGAATGCCGCAACGTCATCCGTTGCATCGAACGATAACGTGCTTGTCACGTCATTCGAGATCGTCGTTGTTGCGCTTGGCGCCATGATCCATGGCGTACCGCCGATGGCATTTTCAGTGTTCCACGTCGCGCCAACTTCCGTCCATGTTGCTGTCGCGCGATGAAGCGCGAGCGATCCCGGCATCGTCCAATTTTTCCAATTCTTTGCAATGGGGAAAATAAGCTTTGCCGAAACGATCGTGCTGGAGCCGATGGCATCTTTGATCGCTGATTGATCGAACCTGATCAGCGCTCTGTTTTTCCCGCGCGCACGGAGACGAAGGATCTGGTCGCTGCCATGATTCATATCGGGAGCGTTAGCATCTATATAGGTATCCGCAATCGGAGAAAAGGATGTTTCCTTCGGCGAAAGTCCGGCCGTACTCGATGCAGATTCCGGCACGGAAACCGTAAAATCGATCTCTTTAACGGCAGGATTCCCCGCATTATCTATTGCTTCAATGCGGAATATGTTGCTCCCTATCCGGTCGAAGGTTATAACATCTCCGCTTGCAACCGGCACACCGTTCAGGCTGGCATAGAGCAAGGCAACGCCGGAATCCGCATCGCTCGCAGAAAAGGAGATCGTGGACGTGCTTCCCATCAAAACCGAATCGGATATCCCCGCAACCGTTATCGTCGGCGGCGTAACATCACTCGATGATGACGCAACGATCGGTGCAACGGACAATGTCGTGGAAGAATTCCCGGCATCATCATTAGCGGACGAGCTTGCAGTTCCGCTTTGCGTCACGTTCATATTCTCGGAAGAATCGAAACCGGAGAAATCGAGCGTCGCGGTCGTTGTGCCAATGTTGTTTTCCTGTCCCCCTGAACCCGTAGACGATGCAACATAGGTCGCGGTTTGCGTCACGGAACCGCCGTTATATCCCGTCGCTTTTACAACCAAAGCATCCGATGATGAACTTTCCGTTATAACTTGATAATCACCGCCCGCGGGAACCGTAATGAAATAATTATCGCCGATCGCTTCGTACGTGCTGTCCGGAATGCCAAGATTGATCGTGCCGGATACATTAAGACCCGTAGAAGAACCTGTATTGTCTTTGACCGTCAAACCAGCGGCACCATGCGCGCCGAATTCAATTGAATCGCCGCCACCCGCTCCGAGCGAAGTCGATGGGAAACAAGAATCAAGCGACGTCGAAAAACCATCGGGCAATGCAAAAGATGAAACCTTGCCATCGAGGATTGCCATAACAAGCGATATCGCCCGTGCATCACTGACCAAATCGACATGTGAGATACCGGTCGCATTACCGGAGATGAAATAATTTTTGGCACCGTTTGAACGATCCATGGCGCTCACGAGCGGAACCACGCCGTCGCCGTCGGTGCGCGTTATATCAACGAAACCATTATCATAAATACGGTAGCCGGAAACGGTCGGCTCTGCGCATCCCGCAATATTATAAATGCTTGGGGCATTCACCGGTGCAGCATCAAGGGCTCCGTGCAAAATATCAGCAGCAGCAAGCAGGCCTGCGTTCCGATGATCCGCGGGATTCGCAAGCATCAATTGATCCGTTGCATCAAAACCGAGCACCGCGCTGCCGCCATTTCTGAAATCCTGCACATAACCGCCATTATCCTGAATATACATCCGTGATGGAAGTAGGTCATAGATCGACGGCATGTTCTGCGCTATCTTCTTCACTTCGCCATGGTTCAGAATATCCAAATTCACGATCGGTATCTGAAAGCCAAGATTGTCGCCATAGTTCAGGTCCTTGAATGCTGAGGGTGATCCGAGCTGGGGCGCCCCAAGAAGAACCAATTTATCGACGAATGATACGTCCGTCAGTCCCGCAAGATATTCTTTTGCGATCAAGCCTCCCATGCTATGCGCGACGATCGATATTTTTCCATCGGGTGACGCCGCACGGGCAGCAGCAATGGTATCCGCAAGTGTCGCGGCAGCATGTTTTATGTCGAGCCGCCAATCGTAAGGAAAGGCAAAAAGCGTCGTACCGGAGCTATAACCATCAGCAATCAATGTCTGGAGCATATTTCCGTAGAACGAAGCGGAGATCCCAAGGACAGATTCTTTATCGATGACCGATGAGGCCGCCATTTCCCTGCCAGAGACCTGCGAACCGTCCGGCGCGAGCGCAAGATCGTCCAAATAATCATCGCTTGGCGACATAAGCATACTGGCCACATCCGGCCAAACTTCCTTTCCATTCGCCGCACGCAAAAGACGTGAACCGACGATGCCCGGTATGAAAACGACGGGTTCTTTCGGGGTCCGTACCGTAAAATCGGCAGCCATGCCTTCCGGCGAAAAATAGGTCCACGGCGATGATTCCGAAGTGCTCGCATCAACCGTACGAGCAGCCCAACGGTAACCGCCATCAGTTAAATCTTTAACGATGACAGACGTCGCACCCCCCGAAACTTCCGCCGTACTCGAAACCGTTGGAAAACCAGTGAACGGAGTTCCTGTTGCCTCGACTTCGACCTGTAAAACAAGCGGATCACCCACTTCCGACGTGAGCACCGCACTGAATGAAACGGAATTCCCCGGAACCGCATCCCCTTCCTGAATGGCACCACCACCGGGGATCGACTGCGTCAAAG
>CAJAQL010000019.1 GCA_903944135.1 uncultured Parcubacteria group bacterium | reverse complement strand
CTATCCCGAGGTCAACGCCAAAGGATCAAATCTTGCCCTGAATCCGCTCTTCAGTTCCCAGGGACTTGTCGGTTATTGGCCTCTCGATGAAGGCAATGGATCTACGACCCAGGATCTGTCGGGCAACGGGAATACGGGAACTCTCTCTTGTGTGGGTACGGGATGTTCTGTTCCGTCCTGGATAGCTGGAAAAGTTGGAAACAGTGCTCTAAATGAAAACCCATTATCTTCTCAGGTCTCATTTGTAAATGCGTCCTCAATTAACAACCCAGCAGTGGCAGGAGATGCTCTTACGATCAGCTTATGGATAAACCCATCCTCTTCTCAAGTAGGAGCTGGAGAGCTTATTAGAGATGGAACTAATGGTGATGAGAATTACGGTTTTTACCTCGGCAACCCTTCTGGCGGTAATTATGGAATGCACCTAGAAGGATATAATGGCGCTTTTATAAGTGCCGCAACGGTGGGTTACTTTATTCCTGCCAACACATGGATTCAGGTCGTACTTATATTTACTCAAGGGCAGAATTTTCAGGTATATCTAAATGGAGTATTCCAACAAACTGTGAGTTTTCCCTATATCACCAATCTTTCTACTTCCCACCTCAACATAGGTGGTAATAGCGGATCTATCAGCCAAGGATACGATGGTTCTTTTGATGACGTCCGCGTCTACAATCGTGCCCTTTCTGCTGCTGAAATCCAGGCGCTCTATAACGCGGAAAAGTGACATTTGAAAAGCCGATATTGTTCGGCTTTCCAAATGTCATCCCCGCGAAAGCGGGGATCCAGGATAAGAAATCTGGATCCCCGCCTGCGCGGGAACAACAGATGGCGTCGATTTGCGTTTCGTTCTTTTATTTGTTACACTCTTGCCTATGGATTTAGCTGCAAAAGAACGAACGGTTTTTGGAAAAAAAGTGAACGCGCTGCGGCGCGGCGGTTTGATCCCTGCGGAACTTTACGGTCATGGCGTTTCGAACGTCCATCTTTCGATTTCCGCTAAGGATTTCACGAAGATATATGCTGTCGCCGGCGAGAATACGGTTATTACCTTGACGACGGAAACCGATAAATTCCCCGCGATCATTCATAGCGTCGAGCGCCATTACATTTCGGGCGAACCGGCAAGCATCGATTTCTATCGGGTCAATATGAAGGAAAAGATAACGGCTCGTGTTCCGATCGAATTCATTGGGGAGTCTCCGGCGATCCGCGAGAAAGGCGCAGTCATCAATAAATCGATGGATGAGATCGAAGTTGAAGCTTTGCCGAGCGACTTACCGCATCAGTTCACCGTTGATCTTTCGGTTCTGGATGATATCGACAAGACGATCTATGTTCGTGATCTTGCGGTACCGAAGGGCGTCACGTTGCTCGTGGAAGGTGAGACGGCCATTGCGACAGCAACCGCACCGCGCGCCGAAGAAGAAGTGGCCGCTCCGGTTGCCGACGTCTCAGAGGTGAAAGTGGAAGCGGAAGAAAAGGTTGCCGAGCGCGCTGTCGGAAAAGAAACAGAGGAGAAAAAGTAGATATAAAGGCATCGTCGTTTCGAAAAACCGGAGAGCGAAGAAAGGAATTCCTTTCTTCGCTCTTTTTTCTGTCGTCACTGCGAAAGCGGGGATCCAGGTTGGTGTTTGAAAGGCCTGGATTCCCGCCGTCGCGGGAACGGCGAAAGAAATAGTCGATACGACAGAAGATGATGGAATATTCTCTGGCATCAGATTTCTTCTTTTCTTACCTCGGTTTAACGTGGTATAATGGAATTGTTATGGAGCAACCTATAAAACCGCGCGTTGCGGGAGATATCGTCCCTCGGCGCGGCCGCGGAGGGAAATGGAACGCATTCAGTGTATCGAAATTACGCCTCAATCTTTCTTCTCGGAAGCGCGGCACGAGGATATCGCTGGTGAAACTTATGCGCCCGGTCATCATTGCCGTTGCGGTCGCCTTTTTTGTTTTCGGCTCAGTTCTTGCGCCGACGGTCTTCACTCGTGCGTCGGGCGATACGGCATCATCGAACTCGAGCGTTGCGGAACGAGCCCAGCTTGAAAGCCAGCTGCAACAGCTCGAAACGCAGATCGACCAATATCAGGGTCAGATCTCAAGCTATGAAAAACAGGGCAACACGCTCTCGGATCAGATCGCGACGCTGAATGCCAAGATAGCAAGCGTCAATTTGCAGATCCAGGCGACCAATCTGACGCTCGCTGAGCTTAATCAGAATATCGCGCAAACGCAGTCCCAGATCGCCACGACGCAATCGGAGATCGTAAGCAAGGAAGCGGCGCTCGGCAACTTGATCCAGGGTCTTTATAAAAATGATCAAGTAAGCTTGATCGAAATTTTTCTTAAAAATCCCCAACTTTCCGACTTCTGGAACGACACCCAGAATATCTCCCTTCTGCAGGACAATCTTCGCGTTGCCGTGACCCAGGTGACCGATCTGCAGGGTCAATTGCAGGATCAGCAGCAGCAGTTCGAGGCATCGAAGGCGGATACGGTCAACATCGCGGCATATCAGCAGGCGCAGGCCCAGGAGATCGCGAGCACGAAGAGCCAAAAGAATCAGTTGCTCTCCGAGACTAAAGGCCAGGAATCGAAATATCAAACACTCCTGAAACAGACCCAGGCGACGGCAGCGCAGATCCGCGACCGTATTTTCCAGCTCTTGGGCGGCGGCCAGCTTTCATTCGAGGATGCATATCAATATGCAAAACTCGCTTCGAACGCGACCGGCGTTGATCCGTCGCTGATCCTTGCGGTCCTTGATCGCGAATCCGCGCTTGGCCAGAATGTCGGACGGTGCAGTTATGATTCAGCGATGAGCCCATCGAACATTCCTATATTTCTGCAGATAACCAAACAGCTTGGCCTCGATCCCTCTACGATGATGGTGTCATGTGCGAACTCCGACGGCGCTTATGGCGGGGCGATGGGACCGGCGCAGTTCGAACCATCGACCTGGGAGCTTTATGCGCCGGATGTTGCGAAGATCACCGGAAATAATCCGCCGTCGCCATGGAGCAATGCCGATGCCTTTGCGGCGACGGGTTTATATCTTGAAGACGCGATGTCGGGATGCAAGGCGAACTATACCGCGGCCGTGAGCATTGAGCGGTGCACGGCGGCAAAATATTATGCAGGTAGCCGGTGGAAGAATTATCTTTGGACTTACGGTGAGGCAGTTGTTGAGCGGGCGCAGTCCTTCGCGCAGGATATCGCGACGATCACGTCATCGTAAGCGATTTTCCGTCATCCCCGCGAAAGAACGGGGATCCAGGTTTGTCTTTGAGGGGCCGAGATTCCCGCCTGCGCAGGAATAACAGAAAAGATATTCTTTGATTTTTTTACAAAGTTTGCTATTCTTAGCAACACTTATGGAAGATATCTTACCAGAACAGGAACAGCCAAAAGAAGTCGAAGATCCGCATGGTGCGGATTTTTTGCGCCGCAAAAAATGGAGCATATTGCTCATCGCGGCAATCATCGGTATCCTTATTTTTTTTGCCGCATCGGTTTTTTCCGGTCTTGCTCCGATAAAATCCTCGAAGGGAGGAAACGCCGGGACGGTGACCGTGAAGGTCGCACAAGGCGAGAGCTTCTCGGAGGTGGTTACGGCGCTTGCGTCGGCGCATCTTTTGCGTGCACGGCCGGCGTTCGAGATCGCCGCATTTACGAGCGGCAAGGCCTTTCATATACAATCAGGCACCTATCGTCTTTCGGCTGCGATGTCGGGTTTCGCCATTCTCAGGGAACTTTCCGCCGGAGCTTCAACGGTAAAGGTGACGATTGCGGAGGGCTCGAATATTTACGAGATCGATCAGGAGCTTGCGGCTGCCGGCGTCATCTCGCGGGGCGACCTGATC
The DNA here is from genome assembly GCA_903944135.1 of uncultured Parcubacteria group bacterium. Taxonomy (GTDB): domain Bacteria; phylum Patescibacteriota; class Minisyncoccia; order UBA6257; family 2-01-FULL-56-20; genus CAJAQL01. Next base: position 8,877 of record CAJAQL010000019.1, on the reverse strand, counting down.
AATTTCAAGGATGACGGCGATCTGGAAGGGAAGCTTTTTCCCGATACCTATCAGTTCTATTTGGAATCGGACGTCGCGGACGTCGCGCAGAAATTTTTGGACGATTTCAACGAAAAGGCGGGACCGACGCTCGCGGCAGATCCGAAGAACGTGGAAAAGGACCTGACGCTCGCATCGATCGTGGAAAAAGAAGCGCCTAATCCGGAGGATCAAAGCATTATCGCCGGCATTATGGAAAAACGGATGGCGAAAGGCATGCGTCTTCAGATCGACGCAACGGTATGTTATGCGAAACAGATCACGTTGCCGACAGATGTCGTTGATTGCTCGGCGCTCACGCGCACCGATTTCTCTCCAAATTCTTCGTATGACTCGACCTATAATACGTATCTCTATGCGGGATTGCCGCCGGGACCTATTGGAAATCCGGGCATTGCGGCGATCACAGCGGTGCTTCATCCCGTGAGTTCTTCTTATCTTTATTATGTGAGCGATCCTGCGACAGGGAAGATCATCTATGCTTCGACGCTCGCGGAACAGGACGCAAACATAAAGAAATATCTGAGCGATTGATGCTTGAGATAAAAAATATAAGCGTAGGGTTTTCTCTTTGAGCAGCCTAAGCGGAAGCGAGCAGGGAATGCGTGAGCGAATAGGAAAACTGCCGGGTGCCCGCGACCGCGGAGCCGGGCGGCATTTTTCGTCATGAGCGAACTGGAGCGGGCTGCATAAAACAAAAACCCGGAGTCCTTGACAAATGGATGTCAAATGGAGTTAAATACCTAGACATCATGTTTGAGGATTAATCGAAAGGTTCGGTGAGGAAACGGTACCGCTTAGCAAAGGGGAGCGGTTTGCCGTTTTTTGCGTGTACGAGGCGATGGGGTACACGATAATTTCTTAATTTAGCCAATACGCGTTTTTGAAAGGCGACCAAAAACGTGAGAAGGAGCATCTCGTAGCACCTTCTCTTTATATAATAAAAAATAAACAAACAATGGCGAAATTTTCTTCAGTCAAAGATTTCTCAAAATCAAAACCTCTCCTCGCGCCGCTCGACCTTAACGAGGCGCAGCTTAAATCTTATCGGTGGTTTTTGGAAAAAGGGCTGAAGGAAATTTTTGACGAGATATCGCCGATTCCGGACCATACCGGGAAGGAATTTGCGCTCTCGTTCGTGGGCTATCGTTTCGATGAACCGAAGTATGACGAACCGACGGCGCGTTACAAGGAAGCGACCTATGAAGCCCCGTTGCGGGTGACGGTGAAGCTTGCCAATAAGCGCACGGGCGTGGAGCAGTCACAGGAGATCTATTTCGGTGATTTCCCGATCATGACCTCGCGCGGAACGTTCATCATCAACGGCGTCGAGCGCGTCGTAGTTTCTCAGCTTGTGAGGTCTTCCGGCGTTTCGTTCTCGGCGACGCCATGGCACGGCAAGCAGCTTTTTGGCGCAAAGATCATTCCGACGCGCGGTGCGTGGCTTGAGTTTGAAACGGCGGCTGATGGCGAGATCGCGGTGAAGATCGACCGCCGCCGTAAAGTACCGGTGACGGACATGCTTCGCATCTTCGGCATGGATACGGCGGAGATCCGTAAGACGTTCACTGACGAGAACGGGCCTTCCTCCTATATTGAAGCAACTCTCAAAAAAGATATTGCCGAGGACGCAGGCGCTTCATACGTCGAGATCTATCGTCGCTTGCGGCCGGGCGATCCGGCAAATGCGGAAACTGCTAAGAATCTCGTGAGCGCGATGTTTGAGCGTTCCGATCGTTATGATCTTTCCGAGGTCGGACGATATAAGATGAACCAGCGGTTGAGCCTTGATAAGAAGAAAGCGAGTCGTTTGCTCGACAAGGAAGACCTTATTTCCATCGTGCGCGAGGTTATCAGATTGAACAACGATCCCGACGCGGAGGCGGACGATATCGACCATCTCGGCAATCGTCGCTTAAAGACCGTGGGCGAGCTTTTGCAGGGAAGAATGCGCATTGGTCTCGCGCGCCTGCGGAGGATCGTGCAGGACAGGATGTCCACGGAAGACCGCGATACCATCCAGGCGTCCCAGCTTGTGAACTTCCGGCCCATCACCGCGGTCGTGAAGGAATTTTTCGCGTCATCCCAGCTCTCGCAGTTCATGGATCAGGTGAATCCTTTGGCCGAGCTTGAACATAAGCGGCGCATTTCAGCTTTGGGCCCCGGCGGTCTCACGCGCGAGCGCGCAAGCTTCGAGGTTCGCGATGTGCATAGTTCGCATTATGGCAGGATCTGTCCGATTCAAAGCCCGGAAGGCGCGAACGTCGGTCTTATCAACTATCTGGCAAGTTTCACGCGCGTCAATGATTTCGGTTTTCTCGAAGCTCCGTACGCGAAAGTGGTGAATGGCACGGTGACGAAAGAGATCGTCTGGTTCGATGCGTTCGAGGAGGAAAAATACAACATCACGCACGCAGGAACGCCGCGCGACGCAGAGGGTCATTTTATCGGTCCGCTCGTTGAGGCGCGCATTAAAGGAGAAGCGGGTACATGTGCGGTGAACGAGATAGATTATGTCGATGTCGCTCCGCATGAATTCGTTTCCGTTGCAACGTCGCTTATTCCATTTTTACAGAACGACGATGCGACCCGTGCGCTCATGGGTTCGAACATGCAGCGACAGGCGGTTGTTTCCGTGCACCCCGATGCTCCATATGTTTCGACGGGCCAGGAAGATTCCGTGGCGCGGCATTCCGGCTATGTGATCATGGCCGAGGATGACGGTACGGTCATGGCTGCGGACGCCGCGCATATTTCGGTGAAGTACAAGAAGCTTGGCGTGAAGCATTACACGCTCGAGAAATTCAAGCGGTCCAACCAGTACACTTGCATTTCCCAGAAGCCGCTCGTGACGACAGGCGATGTCGTGAAGAAGGGGCAGATCATGACCGATGGTCCTTCGATCGAGAACGGGGTTCTCGCGCTCGGCCAGAACCTGCTCGTTGCATTCGTTTCTTTTGAGGGTGCAAACTTTGAAGACGCCATCGTGCTTTCGGAGCGCGTCGTGCGTGAGGATCGCTTCACGTCGATCCATATTGACGAATATTCCTGCGATGTACGCGATACGAAGCTTGGTCCGGAAGTGACGACGTATGACATCCCGAACGTCTCGGAGGATAAACTGAAGAATTTGGATGAAGAAGGAATTATCCGCATCGGCGCCGAAGTGAAACCCGGCGATATTTTGGTCGGCAAAATTTCTCCGAAAGGCGAGTCGGAACTCACTTCGGAGGAACGCTTGCTCCGCGCTATTTTCGGTGAGAAGGCGCGCGACGTGAAGGACACTTCGCTTACCTTGCCGCATGGCAAGATCGGCCGCGTGGTGAATGTGAAGATATTCGACCGCGAACGCGGCGACAAGCTCGAACCGGGCGTCATCCGCCGCATCCAGGTTGAGATCGCGGAACTGCGCAAGGTGCAGGCGGGCGACAAGCTCTCCGGACGCCACGGCAACAAAGGTGTCATTTCACAGGTTCGCGCCGTCGAAGACATGCCATACCTCGCCGATGGAACTCCGGTTGATATCATTTTGAATCCGCTCGGCGTTATTTCCCGTATGAACCTCGGGCAGATACTGGAAACCCATCTTGGCTGGGCTGCGAAGAAACTCGGTTATCGAGCGATCACGCCGGGTCTCGATTCGGCGACCGAAGAAGAGATCCGCGGGGAGCTCAAGAAAGCCGGTTTGCCGGAGGACGGCAAAGCGACGCTTTACGATGGTCGCACCGGTGAACCGTTCCAGAACCGCGTCACGGTCGGGCAGATCTATATTTTGAAACTGAACCATCTTGTCGAAGACAAGGCGCACGTGCGTTCCATTGGTCCATACTCTTTGATCACCCAGCAGCCGCTTGGCGGCAAAGCCCAGTTCGGCGGCCAGCGTTTCGGCGAAATGGAGGTTTGGGCACTTGAAGGTTACGGTGCGCGGCATACCTTGCAGGAAATGCTGACGATCAAATCGGATGATATTCTTGGCCGCGCGGCGGCATACGAATCGATCATCCGCGGCGAACCGATCAAGGAGCCGAATGTTCCGGCGTCATTTAACGTTCTCGTGAGCGAGCTCAAATCGCTCGGTTTCAACATTCAGCCGCTCTATGAAGTGGAGACCGATCGCAAGGATGCATTTTCGGCATTGAAGATATCGATTGCTTCGCCGGAAGATATTTTGCGCTGGTCGCATGGCGAGGTGACAAAACCGGAAACGATCAACTACCGCACTCAGCGTCCGGAAAAGGACGGCTTGTTCTCTGAGCGTATCTTCGGTCCGACGAAAGATTACGAATGCTACTGCGGCAAATACCGCCGCATCCGGTATAAGGGAGTCATCTGCGACAAGTGTGGCGTGGAAGTGACGAAGGCTTCGGTGCGCCGCGAGCGCATCGGCCATATCGAGCTTGCCGCTCCTGCGAGCCATATCTGGTTCCTGAAGAGCATCCCGTCGCGCTTGAGCTTGGCACTTGATGTTTCCGCACAGAAATTGGAGCGTGTCATTTACTATTCCGCGTACATCATCACGGAAGTCGAAGAGGAGAACCGGAAGTCATCGCTCGAAGAATTGGAGCGCGAGCTCAAGGGAAAATTGAAGACGGTTGGAACGAAGGATAAGGAAGTGAAAGGAGAGATCGTCGAGGCCGCAGAGACGACGCGCGATTATTTGAAGAACCTGCGTGTCGGTCAGATACTCTCCGAATCAGAATATTTCAATCTGTCGCGCAAGTTCGGCAGTATTTTCAAGGCGTCATCCGGCGCCGAGGCAGTGCGTTCGATCTTGGAAAAGATGGATCTGCGCAAGGAGGTCAAGATCGCGGAGGCTCAGATCGAGAAGATCAAAGATCCGCTTACGGAAGGTAAGGCGTTGCGGCGCTTGAAGATGTTGAAGGCTATGCTGAAGAATGGCACGCGTCCGGAGTGGATGGTGCTTACCGTTCTGCCGGTTCTGCCGCCGGACCTTCGTCCGATGGTCGCTCTTGAAGGCGGCCGTTATGCGACATCCGATCTGAACGATCTTTATCGCCGCGTCATCAACCGCAATAACCGTTTGAAGAAATTGCTTGAGATCAAGGCGCCGGACGTCATTGTCCGCAACGAGAAGCGCATGCTTCAGGAAGCTGTCGATGCGTTGATCGATAATTCGGCGCGCTTCGGCACGCAGGAAATGTCGGCACAGCGCCGGCCGCTCCGGTCGCTCGCCGACATGCTGAAAGGCAAACAGGGACGATTCCGCCAGAACCTCTTGGGCAAACGCGTCGATTACTCCGGCCGCTCGGTCATCGTGGTCGGTCCGAAATTGAAGTTGGATGAGTGCGGCGTACCGAAGCAGATGGCGTTGGAGCTTTTCCGTCCGTTCGTGATCAGCGAGATCCTGAAACAAGGGCTTGCGCACAACATTCGGAGCGCCGGACGTTTCATGGAAGAACACCTTCCGGAAGTGCTCGCGATCCTTGAGGAGGTCATCAAAGGCAAACGCGTTCTTTTGAACCGCGCACCGACGCTGCACCGCCTTTCGGTTCAGGCGTTCCAGCCGATACTCATTGAAGGATTGGCGCTCAAGGTTCCTCCGCTGATCTGTTCGGCGTTCAATGCCGATTTTGATGGCGACCAAATGGCTATCCATTTGCCGCTCGGCGCCGCGGCACAGGACGAGGCGGAGCATATCATGGCATCAGGAAAGAATCTTTTGAAGCCGGCAAACGGCGATCTGGTCGCGGCTCCTACGCTTGATATGGTGCTTGGCATCTACTTTGTCACGCGGATCGATGAGACCCCGAAAGTTATGCATCATTTCTCGAGCCATGATGAGGCGTTGCTTGCCTATCATTTCGGTGCGGTGAAATTGCAGACGCCGATCGTATGGAACGGCAGAGAGACGACCGTCGGCCGTATGATCTTCAATCGCGAGCTGAACGGTTATGTCGATTATGTGAACGACACCATGACGAAGAAGAAGCTCAACAAGATGTTGAACGGCATCTTTGAATCGCACGGCGTTGACGCCGCGCGCGACGCCCTTGATCGCATTAAGCTTCTCGGTTATGAAATGGCGACGCTGTCCGGTATCACCTGGGCGATGTCCGAGCTTATCATCCCGAAGGAAAAGAAAGAGATACTCCGGGAGGCGGATGCGGCCGTTGCGAAGGTTGGGGAACAATTCGAAGAGGGATTGCTCACCGCTTCCGAGCGCAAGGTTCGCGCGATCGGTATTTGGAAGGATGCTCAGGCAAAGATCTCCGCGCATGTCGCGACCATTCTGCCGCATGACAATTCGATCTATCAGATCGTGGATTCCGGCGCCCGCGGTTCCTGGGCGCAGCCGATGATGATGATGGGCATGAAGGGTCTCGTTTCGAATCCGAAAGGCGAAACGATTGAACTTCCCATCAAATCATCACTCAAGGAAGGGTTGTCGGTTCTCGAATATTTCATCGCCACGCACGGCGCCCGCAAAGGGACGACCGATACGGCATTGAAGACCGCACAGGCAGGATATCTCACGCGTCGTCTCGTTGATGTTTCTCAGGAACTTACGGTTCGCGAAGAGGATTGCCACGCGAAGGAAGGCATCGAACTTCGCCGTGAAGATGGCAAAGAGTTCAATCAGACGTTTGCGTCGAAACTTTTCGCCCGCACGGCGCTCGATGATATCAAGATCGGCAACAAGATTGTGGTTCGTGCGAACGAGATCATCACAAAGGCGGCCGCGGAGGAGATCGATGAATCGAAGATCACTTCGGTCATTGTCCGGTCGCCGATCACCTGCCGTACGCTCTATGGTGTCTGCGCGAAGTGCTACGGCTACGACCTTGGCGTGAACGAACCGGTCCGTATCGGAACTGCGGTTGGCGTTATCGCTGCCCAGTCCATCGGCGAGCCGGGCACCCAGCTTACGATGCGCACGTTCCATGCCGGAGGCGCCGCCCAGGCCGATATTACGCATGGTCTGCCGCGCGTCGAGGAGATTTTCGAGGCGCGTTCGCCGAAGGGCCGCGCGGCCATGGCTCCGTTCGACGGAACGGTGCAGGCTATCGAGGAGCGTGGATCGCAGAAGATCATCCGTGTTGTCGGTGAAGGCAAGAAGGCAAAAGCCCAGGAAATAGCGCTTTCGCGCGGGGCAGTGGTGTTCGTAAAGGCGGGCGATATGGTCAAGAAAGGGGATCAGCTTTCGGAAGGTACACTTGATATCCATGAGCTTTATGAACAGAAGGGGACCATGGAAGTCGTCCGCTACATCACGAACGAAGTTCAGCGCATTTATCTTTCCGAGGGTGCCGCGATCAACAACAAGCATATTGAGATGATCGTTCGTCAGATGGTGTCGCGCATCCAGATCACGGATGCAGGCGATGCTCCGGATTTTGTACCGGGCGATATCGTGGAAAAATCGAAATTCCTTGAAGTGAATCGGGCCGTGAAAAAGGAAAGTGGCCATGCGGCGAAGGGTAACGAGATACTGCTTGGCATTACGCGTGTCGCGCTTTCAGCGGAAAGCTTCCTTTCTGCGGCATCGTTCCAGGATACGTCCCGCGTACTCGTGAAGGCGGCCATCGAATCGAAGATCGATCCGTTGCGCGGCCTCAAAGAGAACGTGATCATCGGCCGCCTTATTCCTGCCGGCGCTGATAGAATGGCGTCATATGTCGAAGATGACACCCTGGACGAAGAGGCGATCGAGAAAAAGGAAGAAGCGGCCTAATGACGCCAACTTGCAATCGTCGATAAATCCGATATAATAGCAGAACTATGGAAGAAACGGAAAAAGTCAAAAAGGAATACGAAATCGGGGTTTTAGTCCGGAAGGAAGACGATGTCCCTGAGGTGCGGCGCGTCGTGGAACAGCACGGAGGAGTGTTCTCTTCGGAATTTCAGGCGAAGAAGATAGCATTGGCTTATCCGATCAAGCACGAAGAAGAAGCGGTTTTCGCTTTTTCGCGTTTTGCCGCCGAGCCCACGGAAGTGAAGCAGCTCGAGTTCGATCTCGAGAATGTGAGCGTCGTTTTGCGGTCGCTCATCACGATTCCCTTCAAGATATCGCATCGCGAAGCGGTTGGTGCGGGCAAGAAGCGGAACCAGATTCCGTTGCGGCCGACCACCGGCTCGGTGCCGCCATCCAGTGCGCCTGCCGTGCATACGTTGAGCAATGAAGCATTGGAGAAGAAAATAGAGGAAATGCTGAAATAGGGAGGAGCGATCAGCGAGAAACGGGCGATTCATAAAATGGTATAATGCTATTAATAAGGCCACTCATAACTAATCGCTAAAAACCATCATGGATCTGAATAAAGTCATCATTGTCGGGAGAGTAACCGCCGATCCCCAGCTTAGGACAACGCCGGGCGGCCAATCAGTGGCGACGATCGGTGTCGCGACGAATCGCACATGGAACGATAAGAACGGCCAGAAGCAGGAAGAGACGGAATTCCATAACGTCGTCCTCTGGGGACGGCAAGCCGAGATCGCCGCGCAATTCTTGGTCAAGGGAGCTACTGTTCTGATTGAAGGACGTTTGCGGACGCGGAGCTGGACGGATAAGCAGGGCCAGTCGCGAAAGACGACGGAGATCATGTCGGAGCGGATGCAGCTTGGTCCGCGGCCGCAAGGATTTTCACAGCCGTCCGGCGGTTTTGCCGCGGCATCGCAGCCTGCATCGCAGAATGGCAATGGCGCCGGCAAAGATGTTGCGCCGGAAGAGGAAATTCCGACGATCGATCTTGAGGCGGAAGGGGATATCAAACCCGAAGAAATCCCATTCTAAATTCGTCATTTCCGCGAATGCGGGAATCTAGGTCCAGGTTTCCGTCCGCGCGGGAACGAAAAATAATTTTGACTTTTTCCAGTTTT
>CAJAQL010000018.1 GCA_903944135.1 uncultured Parcubacteria group bacterium | reverse complement strand
CTATCCCGAGGTCAACGCCAAAGGATCAAATCTTGCCCTGAATCCGCTCTTCAGTTCCCAGGGACTTGTCGGTTATTGGCCTCTCGATGAAGGCAATGGATCTACGACCCAGGATCTGTCGGGCAACGGGAATACGGGAACCTGGTCAGGAACCCCTTCCGGCGTGAACGGCACCTACTATGCGCCAGGCAAGGTGGGGAACTGGGCAGGGAGCTTTGGGGGGACTAACGATGATGTTTATGCCGCTGGCACTTCGGTTAACCTTAACTCGCTTACCATATCACTCTGGATGAACCCCTCATCCTCTACGTCAGGTGTTCTAACGGATATCGGAGGAGCTACTGCATATCGGCTTTGGTATACAGCGGGATCAACTTCTGGATTCTCAACCAGTATTGGAGGTACCAATTGGGCACAAACAGGATATAATCCGCCGTTGAACGCATGGACCTACGTTACATTGACTTCGGATGGCAACAATGTGAATTTCTATGTGAACGGGGTCTTGAGCAAGAACAATATTGCTTCATCGGGTTCGGTAGTCGCCAATTCAACCTATCTCGGAGCCGGAAACTCTGGCGGTTATCAAGAATATCCCGGCCTTCTCGATGATGTTCGCATCTATAACCGTGTACTTTCCGCTTCCGAAATCCAGGCGCTCTATAACGCGGAAAAGTAATTCATCCTTCGACGAGCTCAGGACAAGTAACGTGGAAAAGTGATCCCGCTTGGGGTCATCCTGAGCTTCGCGAAGGATCTCTACGGATTCCTCCGCAAGCTCGGAATGACCATAAAAGAGACTCGGAATGACAAAAAAGACCCTGTTTCATCGTTATGAAACAGGGTCTTCGGTTTACTTACTGGTTGTATCCCGTTGCGAAGTTCGGAACGTTTTGCTTTGCCCAGTTGATGACGCCGGTTTCCCAGTGACTGAATTGCGGATCGGAAGCGGGATTTGAGGGGTCGGGGCCGGTTGGGTCGTCCTTATCGACGTAATACAAGATAGTGTGGATCTGATTGTTCGCTGTATAGTTTCCGGCCAGGATCGGTTTTGAAGGATTGGTCGGGGCAGGAGTGGGGAACGCATCGGACTGATATTGCGTCAACGCCTGCGTCATGAACGAGTGCCAGATAGGGACGGCGGCAAGAATACTTGATCCGTTCCTTTGCATCGGCGTGTTGTTATTGTTACCCGCCCAAACACCGACGACGAGATCCGGCGTGTAGCCCATGGACCATGCATCGCGATAATCGTTCGAGGTTCCGGTTTTGAGCGCTACGTCATAACCCGGGAATTCGGTGAGATTCAGGCTGTTCTGGAAAAGTCCGGCACGCGCATTGGCGTCCGAAAGAACGTCATTGACCAAGCGAACGTTTTGCGGGTCGGCGACCTGCGTTGCGTTATCGCTGTATGATTCAAGCGTTTTGCCGCTCGCATCCTGCACTGAGAGTATCATGGCTTGGGCGTGTTTCGTGCCATCCGCGGCGAGCACGCTGTAGGCTTCGGTGAGATCGATGAGGTGTACGGCGCCGCCGCCGAGGACAAGGGACAAACCGTATGATTTTGGATTGGTTAGCGTCGTCACACCGAAGCTGTTGATGGTTGAAATGGCCTGGTTCAGACCAACGAGATAGAGCATCTTAACGGCGGGCACGTTGACCGATTGAGCGAGCGCGGTTCGGATCGACATCGGGCCGGCAAACGTCCCTTCGAAATCCTGCGGATGGAAACAGGTCTTGTTGGTGCTCGAGAAATTCGGAACGGCAGGGCAGGATGAATCGGTGCTGAATTCGGTCGGTACGTCGAAAAGCACCGTATCCGGCGTATAGCCTTTTGCGAACGCATCGAGATAGATGAACGGTTTGAGGGATGATCCCGGCTGGCGGAGTCCCTGGGTCGCCACGTCATAATTACCTTCGTTTGCGGCGTCGTAATAATCAGCCGATCCGACCAGCGCGAGGATCTGTCCTGTTTTTGGATCTTCGGCAACGAGCGCCGCATTGGTTCCCTGATAGAGCTTTGCGTTCTGAGCGGCGCCCGCGCTCACGGCGCTTTCCGCTTCCTGCTGAAGATTCCAGTCGAGCGTCGTAATGACCTTCATGCCGGTCTTATCAACGGTATCCTCGCCATATTTCTGGACAAGATATTCCTGGACGGCCGTCACGAAATGCGGCGCCTTGATGCCGCCGACCGATTCGGGCTGGAAGGTTATTTTCTCGGCAATGGCGGAATTGAATTGCGCCAGAGTGATCTTTTTGGTGCTATACATCTTTTGAAGCACGAGCTTTTGCCGCGTAAAGAGATCATCTACATGGCTTCCCCACGGGGAATAATAGGTCGGCGCATTTGGGATGGCTGCAAGAACGGCACTTTGGGCGAGATCAAGCTTCGATGCCGGTATGCCGAAATATGCCTCGCTCGCGGTTTCGGCGCCGATCAAGGTCGGTCCGTAGGAAACATCATTTAAATAGAGGCCGAGGACCTGGTCTTTGGAATAAAGCTGACCGAGCCGGATGGCGAGGATCAGTTCTTTTAGCTTGCGTGAAAATGTCTGGTCGAGCGTGAGAAATGCGTTCCGGGCGACCTGCTGGGTGATAGTCGACCCTCCCTGTACGATGCTCGCGTGCGTGATATCGACGTACATCGCGCGGAGAATGCTTTTCCAACTGAACGCCGGCTCGGTATAGAATTCCTGGTCTTCAATGGCAACGGTCGCATCTTTCAGATTTTGCGGAAAGTCGGAGAATGATGCTGTTGTCTGTTGGGCGCCGATCTGATAGAGAAGGATCTTGCCGGTGCGGTCATAGAAATGGGTTGAGGCGTGACCGGTCGTTGAGGTGCTTGCGATGGTTTCAAAAGAGGGAAGCGTGGTTGTATAGTAGAGCGCGATCGTGATCAGCAGAACAAGTCCGGCAGTGAAGACGACGCCGAATATTTTTAGCCAAAATATCCACCGCTTTCGCGCCGTCGAAGGATTTTTTTCAGAACCTATGGTATTTTCCTGCATGTTCGTTAAGAGTTTTATTACCGTATAGAACCATTATGGAATAAAAAAAGCTCCCGTGCAATCGCAAAGGAGCTTTTTGTTCAGTGACGTTATTCTTCTAAGCCTTCTTCCTTGTCGCCATCGTCGTCATCTGCATCGTCGCTGTCGCCATCATCGCCGTCCTCGTCATCATCCTCTAATTCATCGTCTTCGGCGACATCTTCGTCACCTAAAGTTTCGTCTACGCCATCATCGCCGTCCTCGTCGCTTAACGCTCGGAATGCGAGGCGCAGATCAAGAAGTTCTGTCGGCATGCGTCTTTAAAAAAATATTAAAACGACCTTTTATGCACATCAGTATACGGAGGAGGAATGTCTTGTCAACTGGTCTCCGGGGTTTGACGCTGTGTCGAAGTCGGCTTCTATATTAATATCTTTCGTTTATGGCCATAATAGCACCGGCAAGGGCATCGCTCGCGTCATCAATCACTTTGATATCCTCCTTGCCAAGGATAAGCCGCACCATCTTAAGGATCGCTTTTTTGTCGGCAAAACCGTATCCGGCAATGCCAAGTTTGATCTCATTCGGTGCATATTCCTTGATGGGAACACCGGATTCGTAAGCTGCAAGGAGAAGGACTCCGCGCGCTTGTGCGACCGCCATCGCTGTCTTTTGATTCTTTGCAAAATAGAGCTTCTCGATGCCGATAATGTCAGGCTTATATTTTTTGATGACCGCCGTGATGCCTTTTTTCGCCTCCGCGAGCGCCATGATATCCTCCGAGCTTTTGATCTCAAGAATGCCGGCCGCCACAAAACAAACGGTGTTGTCATTTTTCTTTTCCACGATACCGTAACCGATGCGGCGCGTGCCGGGGTCGATGCCAAGTGCGATCATAAATTTAGGATGTTGTAGTGTTTTGCCGCGTCTCGATCATTGCACTCAAAAATGACAGCATCTGAAAACTGAATTACGCCTCCTCATCCGCGGCGGGGAGCGATGCGGCGTTCGTGAACACGCCTTGTACGTTGTCGTTGTCGTGGAGCGCTTCGATGAGGACGACGAGTTTCTCTGCGTCCGCTTCCGGAATATCTTGCGGGAATTTCGGCGTCCAGTTTGTTCCGAGCGGTGCCGAGGGATCATTCAGTTTCTCGAAGGCCCATTGAACGCTTCCTGACTCTGCCCATTTGCCGTTGTGATCCTTGAGGATGGTCTTGATCTCCTGGATGGCGCGATTCTTATTGTCGCATATCGCTTCGATGATGATCGCTATGCCGCCGGGACCGTATGCTTCGAAAAGCAGTTCCTCGAGATTATTCCCGACTTCCGAAGCTTTCTTGATGGCGCGGTCGATATTTTCCTGCGGGACGGCCATTTCCTTTGCGGTTGTGATCGCGGTCCGGAGGCGGGGATTGAAGTCTGGATTCGACTCCGTTTTTGCGGCCGCAGAAATAAGCGCGAGCAATTTCGAAAAGACCTTCCCGCGCTTCTGATCGGTGATCTCTTTCTTGTGTTTGATTCCTGCCCAATGTGAATGTCCTGACATCTTTTCTGTTGTTCCCGCCCCTCGAGAGACTTGGGATGAACTCCGGCGGGCGTCCATGCTTTTTAATTTACATCTTTATTCTAGTTTCAAAAATCAAAAAAGCAAAGCCAGGGATTATCTGGGTCAGGCCCTGAGACATAAGGAAATGGCCGGTCGTCTTATGAGAGACGTCCGGCCATTGGTTGGTTGAAAATGTTAATGGAGATCGCGCGTGCTCAGGATGGATAACTCCCAAGCAGTGGTTCCGTAGAAATTCTGGTTGGAATACGACCGGCTCCAGATGTGGATGCCATTTGTATCCCGCGTGGCGATCCTGATGTCGACCATCTTTCTGGTGGCAAGGTAATACATCGATAGTTTGCCTTGTTGCAGCAGGCCGCAATCTTCGCCATTGACGATGAGGCTCGCAGGGGTCGTCGAGTTCCAGACAAAGACCCAGATCCCATCCCCCTCGCCAGAATCGAAATCGGCGATGAGCGGCTTGATGGCAAAGTTTGCCGTTGCGCTGGATGCGGGCAGATCGTGGCAATTCACGCCTTCCGCGAACCAGATGTTTTCCAATCTGAAAACCAGGGAATCGCTTGACGTTGTCCCATAGCCAGGGAGGGTGATCTTGGCGATCGATGCGCCAAGATAGACTTGGTGTTCGGCGTCGACATAGAATCTTGCCGTGATCGGAACGTCGATGTTCGATGAACGTGCATAACCGACGAAAGCACTGCTTTTGCTGAAAAAGTGCTTTTTCCCATCACTTTTCTTGACTGCGGTTGATGCCGCTTCTCCCGGTGCGAGGTCATTTCTTGCCTGCAGTCTTCCGACATAGACTTCCATGAAGTACGGAGTCGCGTTGGTCACCATGAGCTGGTGGCTTGGCATACCGTACCTATAGGTCGCCTGTGACTGGACCTGCACGGGTTGTCCGCCATTGCAATATCGCCAAGCATTCGTTGTTTGCGTTTGGGTGGTTGTGTTGTATTGCGGAGGTGTTGCCCTGGTTTGCGTAAAGGCAAAAGTGGCCATGGCGCAGAACATCATAATGACGACGTAAATCCTTTTCATAGCGGGCCTCCTTGGCCTTAGATTTCCAAAAACGTTGATTTTCAACTTCAAAATCTAACCCTATTTTAACAATGATTATATATTTTGTCAAGTTCTGCCGGACGCCGTACGAAAACTTCGAAAACATGTATTCTGTCATTCCGGCGCCCGCCTGCGTGGGTACAGGCTCCAGCCGGGATCCAGTACTATTTCGGCGGGTTTTTGAAGGGTGCCGGCACAAAAATACCGACTTTATAAAGTCGGTATTTTCGGCAGGTGCTTGATGAGGAAAGGATCTTAGCGCTTCTTTTCTTTTATTTCTTTCTCCACTTTATCAATGAACTCGTCGAGCTTCATCTCGTTGGATTTCTCCTCGCTGTCGCGCGTGCGGAAATTGACGGTTCCGGCGGCTTCCTCTTTTTCGCCGACGACGATAACATAAGGAACTTTCATCATTTCTACTGCGCGGATGCGCTTGCCGAGCGATTCGTTCGCATCGCCAAGTTCGGATCGGACATCATGCGCCATAAGCGTCTCATATATTGATTTTCCATAGGCGGAAAATTTTTCACCGACCGGCAGCACGGCGACCTGAACCGGCGCGAGCCAAAGCGGGAATGCGCCGGCGAAATGCTCGATGATGATCCCCATGAATCGATCGACCGATCCGAGGATTGCACAGTGGATCACGGCCGGACGCACCTTCTTTCCATTCTCGTCGATGTAGGACATATCGAAATTCTCCGGCTGATTGTAGTCGAGTTGGACGGTGGTCAATTGCCAATTGCGCTTCAGGGCATCTTCGACGCGGATATCGATCTTCGGGCCATAGAATGCCGCCTCGCCCTCGACGATGCGGTATTCCGCACCCCAGCGCTTCGCGGCTTCAATGAGCGCATGTTCGGCGTCGTCCCACATCTGGTCCGTACCGAAATATTTTTCTTTGTTCGCTTTGTCGCGGACCGATATTTCCACTTTGAAGTTTTTGAAACCGAACAGATCGTAGATCTGATGGGTGAGATCGAGGATGGTGTCGATCTCCGATGCGATCTGATCGTGGCGCACAATGAGATGCGAATCGTCCTGGGTGAGCGAGCGCACGCGGAAAAGTCCGTTCAATTCGCCCGATTTCTCGTTGCGGTAGACCGTGGCGTTCTCGGCGATGCGGAAGGGCATGTCCTTATAGCTGTGCGGTTCGGCGTTGAATATCTGGAAATGATGAGGGCAGTTCATCGGTTTGATGGCGAGCTCTTCGCCGTCCGCGTCGATCGGAGGAAGCATGGCGTCATATTTCCCAAAATGGCCCGAACGGATATAAAGCGCTTTTTTGGTGAGATGCGGCGTCCAGACGAACTGATAGCCATGCGCTCGCTTAAGCTCCCGCATATATTCCAAGAGCGTTTCGCGGATGATATTCCCTTTCGGCATGTAGAGCGGCAGGCCAGGGCCGACATCCGGCGAGAAGGTGAAGAGGCCTAATTTTTTCCCCAAGATCTTATGATCGCGTTTTTCCGCTTCGATGCGCATTGCGAGATAGTCGTCGAGTTCCTGTTTTGTAGCGAAGGCGAGTCCATAGATGCGCTGAAGCATGGGATTCTTCTCGTCGCCGCGCCAATATGCGCCGGCGATCTTGTCGAGCTTGAACGTGTCCGCCGGGATTTCCGAAGTATTTTCGACGTGTCCGCCGCGGCAGAGATCGCTAAAGACATCACCGGTATGGTAGATGGTTAATGTTTTTCCTTCAGCGGAAAACTCATTGATCAGATCAAGCTTAAAAGGTTGTTTCGCAAAACGCTTCTTCGCCTCCGTGAAGGGGATCTCTTCGCCGGTGAATGGCAGTTTCTTATTGATGAGACCACGCATTGTTTTTTCGAACGTCTTCAGATCATCCGGCGTGAGCGAACGGGAAAGCTCGAAATCATAATAAAAGCCGTTCTCGATGACCGGACCGATACCGAGTTTCGCATCGGGGAATTCTTTGAGGACGGCGGCCGCCAAGAGATGTGCAAGCGAGTGGCGGATATGCTCGATATTCGGTTTGTTTTCCATGATTTTATTGTACTGGATATTTTATTTTTTTCAACGAAGCGCTCCTTTGGTTTTTTGAGATAGTCGCGGTTGGAATGACAAAAATAGCGGTTCTGGTGTATATTGAAAAGATGCTAGACATTAAATTTATCCGCGAACATGCGGGAGAGGTACGGATCGCGATCACTAATAAGGGCATCAATCTGAATCTCGATGAGCTTCTGGCGGCCGACATTGAGCGTTCGGCGGCGATGCGAGCGATCGAGGACCTGAACGAGTCGAAGAATAAATTGAACGCCGATATGAAATCGGCGAAGACCGACGATGAGCGCAAGACGATCATAGCGAAGGGGAAGGAAGTGAAAGAGAAACTGGCCGACCTCGAGCCGAAGTTCAAGAATGCGGATGCGAAGTTCATGGAACTCATGATAAAAGTTCCGACCGTGCCGTCGCCCGACACTCCGCTCGGTAAAAGCGACGCGGACAATGTGGATATCTATCACTGGGGAGAACCGAAAAAGTTCGATTTCAAGCCGAAGGATCATATCGAGCTTGGAACGTCGCTCGATATCCTCGATTTTGAGAAGGGGACGAAGGTTGGCGGTTTTCGCGGTTATTACGTGAAGAACGATGGCGTGTTGCTTCAGATGGGTATCATGATGTATGCGTTGAACAAGATGATCGAGAAGGGATATCATCCGATGATCCCGCCGACGCTCGTGAAGAGCTTTGTCCTTTTTGGAAGCGGCTATTTCAAGGGGATGGAATATGATCCCGAAATAGACGAGATCTACCAGGTCGCGACAGGCGATAAGGAATCGACCGGCGAAGCGAGCAAGGATAAGAAATTCCTGGTGGGCACCGCGGAGCCGTCGCTTCTCGCGTATTATTCGGATGATGTTTTGAAGGAAGAAGATCTGCCGGTGAAGGTATGCGGCTACAGCCAGTGTTATCGGAGCGAGATCGGCAGCTACAGCAAAGATGTGAAAGGCATGTATCGCGTTCACGAGTTCATGAAAGTGGAGCAAGTGGTTATTGCACCGGCCGACATCGACGGCATGAACAAATTACAGGACGAGATGACGGGGATTTCCGGCGAGATGCATGAAGAGCTTGGCTTGCCGTATCGTCGGCTTCAGATCTGCACAGGCGACATGAGCGCGGGAAAATACCGCGCGTTCGATCTCGAAGCATGGCTTCCGGGCATGAACCGCTGGGCCGAGACTGGATCGGCGAGCAGTTTTGCCGACTGGCAATCGCGGCGATTGAACGTGAAATATATCGATAAGAACGGGGAGCGGAAATATGCTTACATGCTGAACAATACAGCGCTTCCGAGCCCGCGCGTGTTCATTGCGATCCTCGAAAATTATCAGCGGGCGGATGGCAAGATCGACGTTCCGGAGGTCCTGCAAAAGTACGTCGGAAAGAAAGTGATCGGATAAATGCCGGCTCTCCATCGAAAAAAGCTCATAGGAGTATTCGATTCTGGATTTGGAGGAATCAGTATTCTGCGCGGCATAGTAAAAGAATTACCTGCTTATAGTTATCTCTATTTAGGCGATACGGCGCGCGTTCCCTACGGCAACCGTTCATCGGAAGTGGTTCACGAATTCACAAAACAGGCGGTTGATTTTTTGTTCGCAAAAAATTGCGAACTTGTGATCGTCGCCTGCAATACCGCTTCCAGCGACGCTCTCCATAAAATTCAACAGGATTATTTACCGAAATATTATCCTGGCAAGAAAGTCCTGGGTGTTTTGATTCCTGCGGCCGAAGAGGCTGTCGCCAGAACCAAGAACAAAAGGATCGGTGTTATAGCGACCGAAGGGACGGTGCGATCGTCTTCATTTCTGCGCGAGCTCATGAAGATAGATCGCAGTGTAAAAATCTTTCAGAACCCCTGCCCCTTGCTGGTGCCTATCGTGGAGGCGGGTGAACAAAATGCAAAGATCGTTCCCGTCGTCCTGGAACAATATCTGAAACCGCTCAAAAAACGGCATATCGATACCTTGATCCTTGGTTGCACCCATTATGAAGTCTTCAGGAACAAGATCGGAAAGATCGTCGGTCCCCGCGTTTTTCTTGTCTCGGAAGAGCATGTGGTCCCGAAAAAACTGAAGCACTATCTGATGCAGCATCCGGAGATTGAGGAGAAGCTCCAGAAAAAGGGGACGGTCAGATTTTTTTCCACGGATCTGACGGAAAAATTCACATCATTGGGAAGTAAGTTTTTCGGCAGGAGGATCAAGGCGCAAAAAGTATCGTTGCAGTGATTACGCACAACTTAATGTTGTTTGCCACTTTGTCCGGTGTTACACTATTTTCATGACACCATTTGATTACACGAGGGGGACTGCGTTTTTCCGTGAGTCGTTCGTTCCGTTCGGCGAAGCGAATGTGAGCATTGCAAGCTCGCCGGTCTTGTACGGCTTGAGCGTTTATACGGTTTTCAGCGTGAACTGGAACGAGACGGATAAGAAGATGTATGCATTCCGGTTGAAGGAACATTATGAACGTCTGGTGAATTCGGCGAAGATCATGGACTTTCACGGTTTCGCGCCCGCATGGCCATACGAACGGTTTGAGGCGACCATCAAGGATCTTGTCGAGAAGAACGGCATCCAGGGTGAGGATGTCTTGGTCCGTGCGACGATCTTCGTCGACGCCTTGATCGCCGGAACGAAGATCCACGGCCTGCCGCACGTTTTTGCAGCGTATGTCTACCCGATCGGATCGATCCTACCGGGCGTGGGGATCAATATGTGCGTTTCATCCTGGATCCGGAACGCGGATAATGCGATCCCGTCGCGCGCGAAGGTGAATGGTGGTTATGTGAACGCCTGTCTCATGAAGAACGAGGCGATTCTCGATGGCTATGATGACGCGATCGCGCTCGACGAGCATGGCCATGTAACGGAAGCGACCGTTGCGAATGTGTTCATCGTGCGGAACGGCGCGCTCATCACGCCGTCCGCGAACAATGATCTGCTGGAGGGCATCACGCGTCGGAGCGTCATGGAGATCGCAAAGAAGCTTGGCGTTCCGACAGAGGAGCGTGCGGTCGATCGAACGGAGCTTTATATCGCAGATGAGGCGTTTATTTCCGGAACATCGGCGCGACTTATTCCGATCCTTTCAGTCGATAAACGGCCGATCGGCGGCGGTGTCGCGGGTCCGATCACGCAGCAGCTTTCCGCGGAGTACGGGAAAGCTCAGCATGGAACCGATGGCGGTGCCTATGCGGCGTGGCGCACGGAGATATAAGGAGGAAGCGTTTTAATGTTCTCGTGTTGTAATGGTTATTCGCGGTCGTGTCGCGTTCCGGCATTAGAACATTTCGACATTACAACCGAGAACATTTTATGCTCGAAGAATATCTCTCAGAAAAACAGAAAAAGAAAAGAGACCGTCGGCGGCGATTATGGTGGTCGCTCGCGGGCATTTTATTTTTCGGTGTCGTTGTCTTCGCTGTCTGGATCTTCGATGGCTCGCCGATCTTTCGCGTCGATCATTTTGACGTGAACGGCAATCAGGCGGTCGCCTCGGACGATGTTGTGGCTCTGCTTCAGGCGAGTGCGGCGCGCAACAGGACGCTCTGGTCGTCCATCCTTGGCGCGAACAATATGCTTACGTGGCCCAAGGCGCTCGCAACGTCGGATGTCGCGTTCATACCTCAGCTTTCGAGCGTCACGCTCGTGAAGAACTATGCCCGCCATACGATCACGGCGGACGTTGTGGAGCGCGTGCCTCTCGCCATTTGGTGCGAAATGCCCCCGACCGATGCGGACGGAAATCCTTCGGGCGACGAACCGTGCTTCTGGTTCGATGATACCGGAACGCTTTTTGAAAAAGCATTCGATACGCAGGGAAGCGAGCTGTATGCCGTTCATGACTACGCCCAGACCGGCCTTGGCATCGGCGGAAAGATGCTGCCCGATCTTTTTGATGCGAATCTTATTTCCATATTGAACGCCATAAAGGAAAGCGGCCTTACCGTGAAAGAGATCGCGCTTCACGATCTTTCCCTCGAAGAGATCGACGTTTCGACGTATAACGGTCCCTCGCTTTATTTCAGTTTGCGCTTTGACGCGTCGGAAGATATTGCGGTGCTGAAAGAATTGATGGGACAATCTAATTTCAATTCTCTGCAATATATCGATTTTCGGACCGAGAACCGGGCATATTATAAATGACCATGGAAATCGAATACGAAGCGAAATTTTTGAACATCGATAAAGATAAAATTCGCGCAAAGTTGAAAAAAATCGGTGCGATAATGAAGCGTCCGGAGTTTTTACAGAAAAGATTTGTCTTTGATGTTCCGCATGACGATGGGAAGGATTATCGTTGGGCGCGCGTGCGCGATGAGGGGGATAAGATCACGATGACCATGAAGATCATGGATGGCGACCAGATCGAAAACCAAAAGGAGATCAACCTGGTCGTCGATGATTTCGCGAAAGCCGAGGAGTTTCTTTTGAAGCTTGGCTGCCGGAAGGCGGGATATCAGGAAAATCGGCGGGAGCTATGGATGATGGATGCAACATGCATAACCATAGATGAATGGCCTTTTCTTGAAACTTTTATTGAGATCGAAGGATCTTCCGAGAAGATCGTAAAAGAAATTTCTTTGCGGTTGGGATTTGACTATAGCTCGGCTGTCTTCGGCGGGATCGGTGGAGTTTATATGAAAAAATATGGCGTATCGTTTGATGTCGTAAAAAAGAATATCGAATATGCGACGTTCGAAACGGAAAACCCATTTCTAAAATAGGAATCTGCGTTTTGGCGGAGAGGGTCTTCATGGCTGTATAATGAGAATATGGAATTCCGCAAGCTTCATAAATTGAAGAAGGGCGATAAGGTGGCGATCCTTTCGCCGTCGTTCGCGGCGCCTGGCAAATGGCCCGATGTTTACGATCTGGGCTGTCTTCGGTTGCGGGATATCTTCGGTCTTGTGCCGGTGGAATTTCCATCAACAAAGAAGCTCGGTGCATCAAAGGAGGAACGAGCCAGGGATCTTGTGGCGGCCTTCGAAGATAAAGAGATAAAAGCGGTCATTGCGTCGATCGGCGGCAACGATCAGGTGACCTATATCAAGAACCTTCCCGTCGCGCCGTTCACTGAAGATCCGAAGCCGTTCTTCGGATTCAGCGATAATACTCACTTTGAGAATTTTCTCTGGCTGAATGGCATACCGTCGTATTATGGCGGATGCCTGTTTACGCAATTCGCGACCTTCGGAAAAATGGATCCGTACACGATCGAATATCAGAACCGCGCTTTCTTTACGGAAGGAGAATATGAATTGCATGCGAGCGGATCATGGAACGATGTTTCCCTTGATTGGAACGATCCGGCAAGTTTCGAAAAGGAATTGTTCTACGAAAAGAATGATGGATGGTATTGGGACGGTACGCAAAGCGCCGAAGGAATCGCGTGGGGAGGATGCCTGGAATCTATCGATGAACTTTTGCGTCATGGCATTGCTCTGCCGACACTCGATGATTTTCGGAACATAGTTCTTTTCACGGAAACTTCCGAGGAAATACCATCGGCCGAGCAGGTGTTCCGTGTCTATCGCGCGTTTGGCGAGCGTGGGATATTGGAGAAAATGAAAGCCGTGATCGTCGGCCGACCAAAGGGCTGGGATTTCGGAAAGCGGTTTTCCCCTGAAGAGAGGAGCGAATATCGGAAGATCCAGCGCGATATGACGCTTCAGGCAATACGGGCGTATAATCCGTATATTCCGGTCATTCAGAATTTCGATATTGGCCATACGAATCCCCAGATTCCATTGCCTCAGGGGAGGCGGATCAGGATAGATGCGGAACGTAGGAAGATATTCGCGGATTTTTAGATAAAAGGGTTTTGTAAGATAATCTTGTCGTTCCGAGTCCTGCGAGGGATCTCGCAAGAATAAAGGGTGTAGACCGCGTCCTTCCGCTCTCTTTTCTTTATTTTTTTGTTTAGATTTCTCGACAAGCTCGGAATGACGAAAAAACGACTTTGTAATTTGTAACTCAACGGCCATTATTACGTTTCCTTAAGTGCCGGGATCTGCTTTATAACGCATGAAAACAAAAGAAAACACAAAACCATCGGTCACGGGCCGGGATATTTTCGGAATGCTTTTCAGGGAAACGCGCCGCCATCTCGGTCTCTTTTTGCTGCTCTTTACGGGATCGGTCGGTATCGAGCTTGCCTCGCTTGCCTCGCCGCTCTATATGAAGCAGTTCTTCAATATCCTGGTTGCGGGAAGCACGTCTCCGGCCGCGATCCATAGCCTGCTGATGCTCGTCGTCGTGATCGGCTTTATCTCCGTCTTGAGCTGGATATTCCGGCGGATGCAGATGTACGGCATCATCAATTTCGAATCGCTCGCGATGACCGATCTCTATGATTCCGCGTTTGACTATCTTATCGGGCATTCCTATCAATTTTTCATCTCGCATTTCAGCGGCACCTTGACGCGGCGCGTCAGCAAGTATGCGAGCGCATTTGAATCGCTCATGGACAGCATTATGATGGAATTTTTTCCGATGGCTGTTTTTGTCGTTGGCGCCGTGGGTATTTTATTTTTACGCAATCATACCTTGGGGATCGTGCTTGGCGTTTGGGTCGTCATTTTCATTGCATTCCAGATCTATACGGCCCGCCTGAAGCAGCCTTTGCGCGTCGCGCGGAGCGAAGCGGACAGTAAGCTTGTCGGTGTTCTTTCGGACGATGTTTCGAATCAGAACACGATTGCGCTTTTTTCCGGCGGGATATATGAGCATCGTCTCTTCGCGGAGGTCGTGGAGCATTGGCGCGCGGCAACCATGCATTCCTGGAACACGGATGAAATGATATGGACGATCCAGGACGCTTTGATCGTGGGTATCAATATCGCCGTGTTATGGGGAACGCTTATTCTCTGGCAACGAGGGCTTTTCACGGTCGGCGATTTTGTGCTCGTACAGAGCTATCTTTTGGGTCTTTTCAATCAATTAACGAGCATCAATCGGAACATGCGGCGGTGCTATGATGCGATCGCGGACGCTTCGGAAATGATCGAGATCATCAAGATGCCGCATGACGTGGTGGATGTCCCGGGCGCGGCGAAGCTCGCCGTGCATGACGGAAAGATCGTTTTTGATAATGTTGGTTTCTCGTACCCGAACGGCCAACCGGCGCTCACGCGATTCGATCTTACGATCGCGGGCGGTGAAAAACTTGCGTTCGTCGGGCCGTCGGGAGCGGGAAAGACGACGATCACGAAGCTCTTGCTCCGATTTTACGATGTGACGGATGGCGCCATTAAGATTGACGGGCAGAACATCGCCACCGTGACGCAGGACAGCTTGCGCAACGCGATCGCGTTCGTTCCGCAGGAGCCGATCCTGTTCCATCGGACGCTTATGGAAAATATCCGCTATGGCCGGCGTGATGCGACCGATGAC
This sequence comes from uncultured Parcubacteria group bacterium, assembly GCA_903944135.1. Lineage (GTDB taxonomy): Bacteria > Patescibacteriota > Minisyncoccia > UBA6257 > 2-01-FULL-56-20 > CAJAQL01. Next base: position 1,289 of record CAJAQL010000018.1, on the reverse strand, counting down.
GAAGTTTTTGCGGCTGCGCACGCGGCGCATTGCGACAAGTTTATCAGTTCGCTTTCCGAAGGATACAATACGCTCGTTGGAGAGCGTGGCGTGAAACTTTCCGGAGGCGAGCGCCAGCGCGTGGCGATCGCGCGCGCGATCCTGAAGAACGCGCCGATCCTCGTGCTTGATGAAGCAACCTCAAGCCTGGATTCCGAGTCCGAGGCGCTCATTCAGGACGCCCTCCAGACCTTGATGCAGGACAAAACGACCATCGTGATCGCGCATCGGCTTTCGACCATCATGAAAATGGACAGGATCGTCGTCATTGAAGATGGCGGTATCGCCGCAGAGGGGAGCCATCACGAGCTTCTGAAACAGGGAGGCCTCTATAAAAAACTGTGGAGCATCCAGGCCGGCGGTTTCATGGAGTAGGGCGAAAATATCGTTATTCTCGGTTCTGTCGCGGCAATAACTAAGACTGAGCTCAAAACAAGATGGAACCCCCGATTTTTTGTCGTTCAATTGTCATCCTAAAATGGTAGTATTAAATTAATGAGCGCAGAAAGAGGGAATGATTTCATGGAAAAAGCAAAAGGGTATTTTGAGCATCCGGACAAGGCGGTTGAAACTGGTGGCAAATTCGAGCATGTCATGGCGATCACTCTCGATCCACGCTCCTCTTATCGGGAAGGAGTGATACGCTGCATCATGAGCCGTGAGGGCGATGTCGCTACTTCCGGATATCTTGATCGAAGCGCCCTGTATAAGACGCAAGGCAATTCACTCGATCATCTCTCCGTAGGAGAAAAACTGGAAATAAAGAATGAGAAGAAGATCATCGACGCATTGAAGCGCGAGGATCTCGATTTCCTCGGCCTTGAAGATCCTGATATCTGGATCGATGAACGGACCGGTCTGACGCATCTTTATTTCACGATGCCTTTCCATGACCGGGAAAAGCATGGAATGTTCATCCATTTAGGACATGCTATGGGCAAGGATCTGGATTCGCTCGCAATGACGGAGCCGGTCTTGAAGGATGAGGGAAACGGCGGCGCAAAAGAAGTCTCTATCGCTCCGCTCAATAAAGAAGGTTTTCGCTATAATCTCGTCGAGTCGTCCGCCGACGAGGATGACTTCGCTTATTCAACGGTTCGCACCGCGATCGCCGGGGATATGGGCGCGCCGTGGAAATTCAGGGCAACTGTGTTCCATCCCAAAACGGAAGGTATCCCGTGGATCGGGGGGCATGCATCGCCCGGGCCGCTTCTGCCGAAAGACTTCATTGATGTCGGCGAAGGAAAATT
>CAJAQL010000017.1 GCA_903944135.1 uncultured Parcubacteria group bacterium | reverse complement strand
GCGGAGCAACATTGAATCATTTTGTGATCAATTCTTCTATATGGTAAGTGCCCATTTTTTCGGCGTCCAAAAATCCGTGCATGGCCGCCTCGGCGAACCAGCCGTCTTTCAGATAATCAAAAAGCCATTCATGGGCATAGTGCGGATCATATTGATCCATGGCCGTCCCCATGGTGAGGAGCCATTCCCTATTGAAATCCTCCTGGGAACCTATCGGTGGCGCAATGATGATCGGGATACCTAATGCGCAATAAAAAGAAAGTTCCGACGGTTTGGTCCAAAGGATATCGGTGGTCCGCAGCGCTTTGTTGAACTTCGCAAAATAATCCCAGAGCCCTATGGCCCAAAGAATTTCCACGCCATCGTTGAAAGGTTCCTTGAATTCCATCTGTTTCAGCTCGCTCGCGAAATAATCCACCGTTTCCCGCCTTATGCCGGCCGAAAGTATCACTCGTATCTTTTTATTTTTTATATCATCTTTCAAGCTCCTTACGATATCGATCCCGATCTCCTTTTGCGCTCCCGCTCCGCCCACGGAAAACAATATAGTAAGAGGTCTTCCGGAAGATTCCGGCAGTTTCCCGAAATTTTTCCGGATGACGGGACCGTAGTCGCTGATATATTTTTCAGTCGGATCAAGATTGACCAATCTCATACGCATATCATCCTTCAACGTCTTCATGGAAGCGCCGCCTATGTTCTCCTTGGGCAAAGGATAACCCGTCAGATGGATGTTCTCCTCTTTGATGCCATAAAGCTTCAGACGTTCAAAAACCCTGCTTGTCGAAGCGCAATATTTTATTCGCGTTCTTTTGGGGTTCAACGACACCCAGTCGCGGGCCACGTCGGCATCGGCAGTGACACAGAAGATATCGCCGGGATAGTCGAACTCTTCCGCCATGAAAGCGGTCATGAAGAAAGTGGTGATAAAAGGCAATTTCTTGTCTCTTAGCCTGCGCACCATATCTTTTCCCCAGCCATGTCCTATGAATTTAAATATCCGTTTTAAACTGCTTGTGGATCTGGAAAGGTCCCTTTTAGGATAAAGGCTTAAAATTTTTTGAAGCCTATCGTATGTAGCAAATGTCGCCGGACCTATGATCGGTACTCTCTTGAACCGAGAAATAAATCCATAGAGGTAAGTAGCGCTGGACCAGATCTCTTTGTCTTTCGCCGGAATACCCTCGTAATCATTTGCGTTCAAAACTTTTCCATCAGGAGATAGTTCTCGCAGTGAATAGGCGGTCCTTTGGTGGCCATACCCCATGCTTACCGCCACGATCCATGCCTTGCCGCCGACAGCTTCCTTTGTCATGATGTAATTATATTATCTTTTCAATGATTTCGAGCATCCTCCTCGATAGTCTGTTATACTGGAGACCATGGAAGGAACATCAAAAGGAAAGAAAAATGTCTGGAAGTTTTTGCAATATATCACGAATAACGAAGCCCAGTCCCGTCACGAAGAGATCTTTGATGTGATCTTCTGGATCATCGAGACAGTTGCCCTCATCCTGGGAATAATCATCCTGTTCATAAAGAACAGCCAAGAATGGATAGCATTCATCGTCATCGAATATTGTTGGGCTATGGATAATTTGCGGCATAATCGCCCTTGATAAGGAAGCGATTCCTCTTGCGAGAGCAAAAATTCCGGGCCCAGTGAACAACTACAAAGCCTGATCCCCTTTCAGATAAGAGAGCATCGTATCGGCATCTGATACCTCAAAAGGATCGGTGGGACAATTATCGGATATCCCCGGCTCGCTGAAGAGTTTTTTGATTATGCCATCCTCGACAAGCATGGCATAACGCCAGCTGCGTTCACCAAAACCAAGGTTCTCCTTCCGGACGAGCATCCCCATGCCGCGCGTAAAGTCCGCATTACCGTCGGGAAGCATCTTCACCTTCTCGATCCCAAGCTTGTTCGCCCACTGCTCCATCACAAACGCATCATTCACCGACATGCAATATACTTCGTCGATGCCGTGTTTTTTGAACTCGTCATAGTGCGCCTCATAGCCCGGCAGATGCATAGAAGAACATGTTGGCGTGTAAGCGCCGGGTAAAGCGAACACAATGATTTTTTTCCTCGAAAACAGTTCTTTTGTCGCAACATCCTGCCAATGACCGTCACTGCCACCACATACCGGACCATCACCTTCGCGGGTCTTAAGGACAATTTCCGGCGCGGACGATCCTTCTTTAAGCGGTTGTTGTTTCATAGAATGAGTGTATCACAAAAAATCGATCATGCAGTTTCATCGGAATCATCATCTTCGTTCTGATCGACGGCCGACCTGATCCTCCCGATAAGTTCATCGGATGAAGTGTCGGTGTCATATTCCACGCTCAAATCATCGGCGATAGATTTCAGTTTTTCTAACGCCTCCGGACTGCCGTCCGCCGCAAGTGATTGCAGATATTCAAAATCAGGCTGGCCATGTTCATCAAGCCAATCCTCTTTTTCCTCGCTCTCTTTTTCATTTTGTGCCATATACCAATGATACCTTTTTTTGAGCGCAACAGCCATCCCTGGGGTATAATGAAAGCATGTTCAAGAATCTCACCAATTTCGGCTATCAAAGGAACAAGAAAGAAGCGTTCGGATTCTACCTTGTCTATCTGTTCCTGTTTGCGTTCATTGGTGCAGCGGTCGCAAGCGTGATCGGCCTTCCTGCGGGAACAAGCATAAAAAGCATGTTCACTGAATGGTCGTGGGGTGAGGAGATCGGTTTAATACTGATCGCGCTGGGAAGCGCCGTTCTGTCCCTCGTTGTTCTTTTTTATAAAAAAGAGGCTCGATACGGTTTTATCCTGCTTGCCTTGATAAGCGGTGTATTATCTCTCTTGTGCGGCGGCTTATTTGGCTTTATCGTTCCTGCCTACTTTACCACTCTGCGCCCCCCAGCACCTTCATCCTCTTCTCTCCCTCCGGAATAGGTTCAAACAGTTTCGCAATCTGGAACAACCAGAACCCCACGGAGATCAATGGACCCTGAACGCCAACCCATAAAAAAAACAATAATGACGATATCAGGAAGAATGGAACAATGAACAGCATTCGTCTCTCATGAATTCTTCGACGATCTCCACCTTGGGATCTCCTCTTGAAAGAATTTCTCGGGCTGGAATATTGATAACGCGCCATTTCCACTCTGCATTCCTGTTTTTCAGGCTATAATTCGAGATGTCCTCTATTTTAGCGCCCGATACGACCCCTTGCATATTCGCCCAGACCGCCGCGCCCGCACACATTGGACAGGGTTCATGGGTCGTGTAAAGAATGCATTGTTCCAAATAACGGGTCCCCAATTTCCTTGACGCTTCGCGGATCGCAACTACTTCGGCGTGCTGCGTAACATCTTTATCGATCTTTGAACGATTCGTAGCGCGAGCGATGATTTCATTTCCTCTTACGACGATGGCTCCAAAAGCATAATCCCCGCGTTGGCGGGCATTTTTTGCTTCTTCAATCGCGGCTTCCATAAACTTCCTTTCAGGTTTGACCATAGGTAACCTTAACACAAAAAATTATATTTTTTCAACTTGCTCTTAAGACGCAAGAGTGTTCGCCTAAGCTGGAATAAAAAATCGCTCCGAGCGAGACTCGGAGCGATCAGTGGTTTAGAACCGTAAAGTTACGGTAACCCGGGCGGAACGCTCCCATCGAAGCATCTCCCATCGACAGGATAACTTCCGTCACCGCAGATCGGCACAGAGAGATCGAAATGAAAGATCTGAGCCGCGGAACGCGCATTGTTCAGGTCCCTCTGGGACGTGAAGACGTACGATCTTCTCATGTTCGCACATTCACGATCATTGTCATTACACGCATAGCTCTTGAACGTAACGACCTCGACGCTCAGTTCCAACAGCCTGCGGGTTACGACCTGCTGAAGATCCGTTCGCTCTTCCTGGCTCATAAGCCAAGGTGCGGAAACCGCAAAAATATGTTGGAAGTCCCGGTGCTCCTGAGACACCTGCGATGCATAAGGCCACGCCATGACAAACGCGACCACGCAAACAGCAGAAATGACAAAGAACCTTTTCATCACACACACCCGCCTTTCGGGTACATTATATAATCATTTACATATAAATCGTCAAATGATATATTCCTATCGGAACACCCAGAACATCGCAGTAAATCCAAAAGAAAGGACCGGCACAATGGAAGCTCCGAAGGGATTGAGTCCGGCCGCCCTGAACGCGGCGATCAAGGAAAATTTCCGAAAATACGACGACAATGATCGAAAGAAAGGATTGACCTGCAGAACATGCGGTTCGCAAGTTCTCGCAGCGATGTGCGACGTCGTTATCCACCACACGCCGCCCGGCGGCGCATGCGACGAATCCGACGAGATGGGCCAATCGTTTCCTCTCCTTTACTGTCCCGTATGCGAAGGAATACCAACGACAACCAGAACCTGCATCCATGTCGGGATTCCAGTGAAATCCAAGCCGGGATCCGGGATCATGGAGGTCACGGAACAGGTAGGGCTCAGCAGATAGCAGAAAACTGAATCATTTTGGACATACCCAGGGCCACGGCATCACGATGCACATGGCCCTTCATTTTGTCCTTATCTTCATCCGAAACAAAAATTATTTCAAAAAAAGAAGGGTCTGCAAATGCAAACCCTTCATGCGCATATTATCTGCGCCAAAGTTCTACCTGATGCTTTCGGCCACTTTGCGAAAATGGTAGCCGAATATCGAAAGCGTCACCCCGGCCGGGAAAAGGCGCGGACGACGCAGAAGCCAAATGATCAGCTTCCAGTAACAGAAGCGCTCCTTTCCGAGCACTCCTAAATAAATGAACGATCGAACAAGCGCCAGAAAACCTTTCAAGCTAAGTGATGCTCCTCGCAGGGGCGCAGGATCGTACTCCTTAAGGAAAGTGCGGACTCTTTGGTAGTAGTGTTTGGGCGCATAAAGATAATGCACCAACCACCGATAGCCCACGGAAAGCTCCTCCGAAGACACCAGCTTCGGCACTATGTTCGTAGTGCCATCGACGTTATCACCCGAGACCACTCCTTTGATCCTGCCCTCGCCCCAAAGGCGCTCATAGAGTTTCGTGCCGGGAAGAGCCTGTAGTATTCCTACCATTGCCGTAGGAATACCGCTCGCCTGAATGAATGCGTACTGGCGGCGGAACGTGGAGAAAGTATCGCTGTCAAAGCCGACAATGAATCCCGCCTGCACCTCAAGCCCCATGTTCTGGAGCTTTTTGATGCTTGCCGTCAGATCGCGTTTCGTGTTCTGGAGCTTATTGCAACCAAGAAGACCCTCCTCTTCAGGCGTCTCGATGCCGATGAACACCCTGTCGAATCCCGCAGCCACCATCTGTCGCACGAGATCTTCGTCGTCGGCGAGATTGATGCTCACCTCCGTGTAGAAAGGAATCGACCGCTTGTGCGAGTGCTGCCAGGCGATAAGCGCCGGCAGAAGCGTTGTCTTAAGATACGGTTTATTGCCGATGAAATTATCATCGACAAAAAAGACACTGCTGCGCCAATCGGCATCCCACAACGCGTCCAGCTCGGCGATCATCTGCTCTGCCGTTTTCACGCGCGGCCTCCTGCCGAAGAGAACGGTGATATCGCAGAAATCGCAGTTGAACGGACAGCCGCGCGAGAACTGGACCGACATGGAAGCATACTGCTTCATATCGAGCAAGTCCCAACGGGGCATGGGAGTTACTTGAATGTTCGGACGGTCAGACGCCGCATAGAAACGCGCGGCGTGTCCAGCTTCAAAGTCTGCGACGAAACGCGGAAAGATATTTTCCGCTTCGCCGAGTATGAGATGATCGACCTCCGGAAAGGCATCACGTTCTTCGGTGAACAGCGGCCCGCCCGCGATCACCGGAACCTTTGCCTTGTTGCAGCGCGCGATCAGTTCTTTGGCGGATTTCCGCTGCACGACCATGGCGCTCACCAACACGCAATCGGCCCACGATAGATCGGTATCCGTGAGTTTTTTGACATTCATATCAATGAGGCGCAATTCCCATGTCCCAGGCAGCATGGCGGCAATCGTGATAAGTCCAAGCGGTGGTAGCGCCGCCTTGCGCCCGACGAACTTCAGGGCATGCTTGAAACTCCAAAAGCCATCCGGAAATTCCGGATAAAGAAGCAGCGCTTTCATGGCATCCTCCTTGTTGTTCAAAGAACTACTGCCTCTTTAGCTTACGAAAAAATCAAAGATATGGCCAATGGACCATCCGCGGCGCGCTTTTTAATATGAAATATAATGTGATAGTATGATATTGTTCTTTCCACATTTCATTTCCTTCATTTTAGGATAATTTCGGCTCATGAGATTCCTACCCAAGCAAGATAACTTTTTCGTTTTATTCAGGGGCGTCAGCTCCGATCTGCAAGATATCGTTGCCGTGTTCCGTGAATTTTCGGATGATTTCAGCGACTTCGCAAGCTACAGTAAAAAAGCCAAGGATATCGAGCACAGCGCCGATCAGAAGATCCATGACATCATAAGCGCGCTCAATAAGACCTTTATCACTCCTTTCGACCGCGAGGACATCTATATGCTTGCGAGCAATCTGGATGACATCGTGGACCTGATCGAAAACGTCATGCAGAACGTTTATTTGTTCAATGTTCAGGAAAAAATACCGGCGATCACGGCATTTACCCCTCTCATTTCCGCCGGGGCCGACAATATCGAAAAATTGATGGCGTGCCTGGAAAGGCAAAAATACACCAAGGAGCTCATGGACGCGAAGATCTACATGCACAAGCTGGAAGACCAGGGTGACGAGATATTCAGTAACGCCCTGAAAGATCTGTTCGCCGATCATCATGATCCCATCGAGATCATCAAGTTGAAAGATATTTTAGAGCGATTGGAAAGGATCATGGATAAGTATCAGAAGGTCAGCGACATCATTGAAGGGATCATCGTTAAGTCCACTTGAATTCTATGGGGACATCGCTGCTCTTCGTAATTTTCATCATTTTAGTTGCGCTGGTTTTTGATTTTACGAACGGCATGCATGATGCCGCCAACTCCATTGCCACCGTCGTTTCCACGCGGGTGCTGACCCCGCGCCAAGCCGTCATCTGGGCGGCGTTTTTCAATTTCGTCGCCTTCATCGTTTTCGGTACCGCAGTGGCAAACACCATCGGCAACGGTCTCATCAAGATCGAAGATGTTACCGTCGGCGTCATTTTTGCCGGATTGCTCGGCGCTATCCTATGGAATCTCTTTACCTGGTATTGCGGCCTGCCCACCAGCTCTTCACATGCCCTGATCGGCGGCTATGCCGGCGCAGCGATCGCGAACGCCGGCTTAGGCGTGATCATCCCGTCGGGCTGGACCATGACGTTGGCGTTCATCGTATTGGCGCCGGTCATCGGTTTGGTTCTTGGCCTTGTTTTTTACACGATGGCCATGTGGTTAATCTATTACAGCAAGTCATCTCCGAAAGCGGTAACAACGTGGTCGCGGCGCGCACAGCTCGTCTCGGCGGCATTTTACAGCCTGGCTCATGGCAGCAATGACGCGCAAAAAACCATGGGCATCATCACCGCTCTCCTGGTCTCAGCAGGACTGTTGCACAGTTTCAAGATTCCGCTCTGGGTGGTGCTTGCGGCACAGACAGCCATCGGCCTTGGAACGTTATCCGGCGGATGGAGGATCGTTAAAACCATGGGACAGAAAATCACCAAGCTGCGGCCGATCGACGGCGTTTGTGCCGAGACCGCAAGCGCCATCAGCATTTTCATTGCTACGTTTTTGGGAATGCCGGTTTCCACCACCCACGTCATCACCGGTGCCATTTCCGGCGTAGGTGCCGCAAAAAGAGCATCAGCAGTGCGTTGGAATGTCACCTTCAAAATGGTCTGGGTATGGCTGTTCACTATCCCCGGTGCCGCAATGATCGCCGCATTAGGTTTCCTTTTACTGAAACCGGTGATGTGACCCGGCCACGGAAAGATTGCGGATTCATCTTAATGGCCGTTTTGACTTTCTGAAAGCCATGAAAGAAAGGATAAAGATCGCAACGTAGAAGATCAATCCATAGGCGCACGTGGAAAGGCCAAGCGTCCCCGTAATCCTCGAAGCCAGCAATTCCTGCGCCACGAAGCTTCCGGAAAAAATAACACCGAGCGCCGAAATGAGAACGTTCATTTTCAACATAAGGGTCGCGGGCATTTTTTTAAAGACAGCAAGAAACGATGCGATAAACATCGCAAGATACATCACAAAGCCATACCAACAGGCGGGATATCCCAAAAAATAAGGGCATGGTTCGTTGAATGCGCACGTACCCGAAAAAAATCTCACCGCGCTCATGTATCCCGAAAAGCAAAAGCCCGCGAGCGAGAGAATAAAAACGGTTCGAGTCCAGTTTTTCATGAATATCCTTTTTATCATTCTATCACATTGAAGATCGATCGCTACCGAGCATAAGCCACGGGCATTTTTGACTTCCCGCAAAGTGGGGCTATGATGAATCACAGAAACCCATTCACAACCACGGCAACAGCCAATGGAGGGATATCATGCTGCAAAAGATGTTGGTCTTCTTTTGGTGCGCCTTCCTCTGCGGGACGCTATTTTCTGCACTATCCGAAACAACGCAACCATCCGAAACGAAGTTCGTTCAGAATGAGATTGCGCGAGGAAGCAACCTGCTGGCGAACAATGATATCGGGAAGATCCTCGATGATCCCTATCTTGCATCCGCGATGTATTATTCGAATTCGTTTTTCTCAAATATCCGGCGAAGAACGAATATGCGTGATCAAGATAAGGTGATCATCGATCTTGCGCCCCTCATCACATCCACGGCACGGGAAAGATACATCGCCGAGCTTCGCGCTTTCCCGGAAAATGCTCCGACGAGGAATCTCGTCCTGCCGGTCGATCGCTACAAGAAAATCAGCAGAAACTGCAGGTCGTGC
>CAJAQL010000016.1 GCA_903944135.1 uncultured Parcubacteria group bacterium | reverse complement strand
GGTCAACGCCAAAGGATCAAATCTTGCCCTGAATCCGCTCTTCAGTTCCCAGGGACTTGTCGGTTATTGGCCTCTCGATGAAGGCAATGGATCTACGACCCAGGATCTGTCCGGCAACGGGAATACCGGTACCTGGTCAGGAACCCCTTCCAGTCTGAACAGCACCTACTATGCGCCAGGCAAGGTGGGGAGCTGGGCAGGGAGCTTTGATGGGACAAACGATGTGATAAATCTATCAGGGATTTCTTCTCTAGATAATTCTTCTTCTGTAACGGCGACGGCATGGATTAATGGACAGATTTGGGGATCTTTAAATTACTCTGGAATTATAAGTAAAACAGATCGAACTAATGGATGGCAGTGTGAGCAAAATTATGGCAACCATGGCATACTTTGTGAATTATTTGTGGGAGGGTCAACCACGGGAAACTTTCTTACTTCCCATACGGCTTTTCAAAATAACGTTTGGTATTTTGTCGTATTTACGGGGAGCGGGAATAATATATCTTTGTATGTGAACGGGGTTCTGGATGTATCGGTCTCTACAACAAATACCTTTATCAATTCCATGAACACACTCAAGATCGGGGAAATGACAGGATCGTCTCCTTGGTGGAATGGTCTTATTGATGATGTCCGCATCTATAATCGCGTACTCTCAGCGGCAGAAGTTTCCGCTTTATACAACGCCGAGAAATAATTTACCCTTCGATGGATTCGACAAGCTTACCGTAAGCAAGCTCAGGATAAGCAACGCGGAAAAATGACAGAAAGAAAAGCCAACTCAATGGCTTTTCTTTCTGTCATCCCCGCGCAGGCGGGGACCCAGTGCTTTTTAAAAAGAATCCTGGATTCCCGTTTTCACGGGGACGACAACAAAAATTCCTCGCACAGCTCGGGGAGGGGGGCGAAAGCACGGATCGTCCGCCTTCGCGGACGATGACAATAGCCGGGATTTCTCGGCAAGCCCGGAATGACGGAAATGAAAAAGCCCCGCCATCATGGCGGGGCTTTTAAAAATAAACGATTACAAATTCAGTCCCGGTTTGTTGCCGATCTCGTAGGCGTTGGGATTATCGCCGCCATCCGTCGTGACGACGTCGTTCGTTCCTCCTGCGCCATACTTCTTGCTTTCCATAAAGGTGTCGATCTCGAAGTAATAGGCGCCGTTTGTCGTCGTTGCGGCATAAGCGTAATAGTTCGTCAGATTATTGAGGGGATCTACGGGGAGCGAAGAAAGGGGAGAGCTGAGGGTTATCTGCGAAAAGTTGACCGGAAGCCATCCCGTAGAATCGTTCTTTCGATAGTTCGCGGCAGTGACAGAAACATCTGCTGTGTAGCTGTTTGTAAAGATGCCGCATCTTGCACCCGATGTCGCATTAGTGCCCGTCGTCGAAAGGTAACAGCCTCCGTAGCCATAGCCCGACGATGATGAAGCGAGATTTGGAGCCGATGAATCGACGAGATAAAGCGATATGGCGCTGCGCAGAGTGCTGAGATCTGAAACGCGCTGGGAGTCACGCGATTGACGGAGCATTTCCGCTGGGTTTATCGTGAGCACGACGACGATCGAAAGGATCGCAATGATAGCGATAACCACCAATAATTCGATGAGCGTAAAGGCGGATCGGGATCGTGCGTGCTTTTTTTTATTTGATAAGCAATACATGAGCATGCGATAAGTGTGTTATTTCGTTTCCGCCGCTTTTTTTCTTTGGGAGTCGATAAATCTGAAGACGAGGTAGCAGATCAAAATATCTATCGCACCCAACATCACCTCGACAACTTCCATGGTTCTCATCATTGATTCGTAGGGTGCAAAAATATCATCATAAGGTTCCTGTATAACAATGCCCCAATTATAATTTGGAATCTGTCCGTAGACAAGGAAATTATTCTGGTTCTCCGATGTATTGTTGGTGATCATGGTTCCGCTTTGACCGGCGAGGATATTTTTGACCGGTGCGGACGATGCAAGATTAATGAGGTCGCTTGATGAATACCGGGGATGCGCTACGATGTTGCCTTCCGAATCGACGATATAGGAGAACCCGTATGTTCCCATCGATAATGCATCGTTGAAGTCGAGGAAGTTTCTTGTGGGGATCTGCAGAACGATAAATCCAACGATGGCATCGCCGTTCTTTATGGGTGTTGCTATGTCGATAATATCAAAAGAAGGAATCGCGCCGCGCTTGGTGACGGATGACACTACCGGAGTTCCGGTTTGCCGCGCGGTGGCGTACCAGCTCGCATTTGAGGCATTCGTTCCGATTCCGCCGGTGAGCGTCGGGTACGCGGATTGTTCGATGCCGTTTCCGTCAAAGAGAACGACGCGATCGATATAAGTATCATAAAACGAAACGGCATTTTCCGCGTCCCGCACGGCATCCGCCGCACCTGTCCACTGTCCCGCTGCGGCATCCGCGGTCACTTTCGGCAATGCGGCCATTGATGACGCTATGTCCGTAAGGTGATTCAACTTGATTTGAATCGCAGAGCTCGCAACGCTTTTCTCACCTTCCAATTGGGAAGAGATCTGCTGTTTCAGAGTAAGGCCGGCGTGATAATACATCAGCGCGATACACAACGGAAGGATGAGGAAAACAAAAAAAACAACGATCGTGATGGCGATTTGTTCGCCGCGAGATATGTTTTTAAAGAAGTTCATTTACTTAATATAATATCCTAGGGAGAGAGGTTTCACAAGAAAAGTTTTGCACAGGAGTTTCAAAATAAATTTCAAGGCAATTGTTTACAGGGTCCGCATTTCGCGGATATGGGCGCGTTTTTTCAATGCTTCGCGCTTGTCGGACTTCCTGCGAATACTGCCGAGGCCAAGATCCAGCTTTATGAAGCCGTTTTTGAGATACGCGCGCAAGGGGATAAGGCGCCGGCTTTTATCCTGCAATGCGCCGGTAATGCTCTTTATTTCGTTTGTGGTGAGCAGGAGTTTTCGTGCGCGATCTTCGATATATCCTTCGGGTGTATTCTTGGGTTGATACGGTGGTATATGGGAATTTACGAGCCAAGCTTCGCCGCCGCGGATCAGAACCTGCGAACCGGCGATCTGGAAATGCCCGCCTTTGGCGCTTTTTACTTCATTTCCGCGGAGTTCAATGCCGGCCTCAAATCTTTCCTTGAATTCGTAGTCGAACGTCGCGCGGCGATTTTCCGTAATGGTTGATGGGGTTGGCATGGATAATGAGAGTCTTTTAAAAAAGGAGCGGCGGAGCATGGGAAACCGTGGGCGCTGGCTCCTTTTTCTGTCCGGTCGGACAGTAGCTCGACGCCGCTCAATTTATATTCTAACACAAGCGATGATCGCGAGATTCTTTCTTGTTACATGGCCCACGCAGTTGGACCGCGGGCTTTTTTCTTCTTTAAAAGCAGGGGAGTCCACGCTTTCCGCGACGACGGTAAAAAGAAGCGGCACAACGCAAATATCGCTACATTTTTTCCGGAGCTTCAATGCCAAGGAGGCCAAGGCCGTTCTCGAGGATTTGTATGACGCTTCGCGTGAGCATGATCCGTTCTGCTTCCCGCTCCGAGCCGATGATCCTGTTTTCGTTATAGAAAGAGTTCCAGGTTTGGGAAAGCTCGAAAAGATAGAGACAGAGATAGTGAGGCGCAAAATCGTTCAATGAGGCTGTAACAACCTCCGGAAAACGATAGAGCGTGCGGATGATCGTTTTCTCGCTCTCCGGAAGGGCGTCGGTTCCGAGCATGGAGATCACTGCCGCTTTTTCCGATCGATATTTTTCCGATGCTTTTGCAAGAATGCTTTTTGCGCGCGTGGCTGCGTACTGGACATAGGGACCGCTCATGCCGTGGATATCGAGCGCGGCATCGAGATCGAACACAACATCCTGATAAGTATTGTATTTCAAAAGTTCGAATTTGATGGCACCGCTCGTGACCGCCGCAAGCGACGAAAATTCCCCGTATTTTTCCCGGAGCGTATCTTTCATCTTCTCAAGGAAGGTTTGGATCGAAATCGTCGTTCCTTTCCTGCCGCTGATCTTTACCTGCATTGCGCCGTCTTCGACCGGCATGCCGAGCTGTTCAGCTGTCTTTCGGGAGAGGTAGACGAAACCGTAGTTCACGTGATGATAATGATCAGCTTCCTTGGTAAATCCGAGAACTCTGAGCGATTCCATTACGCTTTCCTGAGGATAGGTCTGCGTCTGGTCAATGACATTCACGATGGCGTCCGCATGCGAAAAGTCGCGCCGCGCTTCGCCGCCAGCCGATACGGTCATATAGAGCGGCTCCGGCTGGGTTTTCCAATCAATTTTTTCGTAGCGGAAATCGGGAAGAATGCCGAATTTCCAAAGATGGTTCGCGATATCGTTGCCGGCATAGGTCGGCACGCCGTTCGAGCGGACGATGATCTTATCTTCCGCGTTCGGCATCTTGATGAGCCAACAATCCTTCTTTTCGCCATCGGTCGCGCGATAGAACGCCGATTTTGTCTTCAGGAGTTCAAATGTCTGTTCCCATAGTTTTCCTTTCAGGATGTCGCTTTCACGGACAATAAGGTCATAGGAAATATTGAGCTTGGCGAGAACATCGAGCGTCTCATGCAATATCTCGAGCGTAAGCTTTTCGGCGCGCGCCGCTTCCTTGGTGTCCTGGGCGGCGATCGCGATCTGGATCTTTTCTTTTTCTTTCTTTAACGATTCGTCTTCTTCCATCCTTTTTTCAATATCGGTATACGCCGCCGATGCCCATGCAATGGTCGTAGGAAAGCCGTCCGATTTTACGAATGCTTTTTTCTCTGCAAGAAGGATCGATGCGATTTGCTGGCCGACATCATTGTGATAATAGAGCGCCTTGGCGTCGTACGCGGCGAAATGATAGAGCTTCATGAGCGCGTCGCCGATGCAAGCATTTCGGAGGTGGCCGATATGCGGCTCTTTGTTGGGATTGATCTGCGTATGTTCCACAAGCACGCGCTGGTTTTTCTTTTGCGGCGCACCGTAGCGACAGCCCGCCGTTATGATGTCCGCAGTTTCCTTTTTCAGAAAATCATCGGAGAGCCAAAGGTTAATGAACCCCGGCGCGGCGACCTCGGTTTTTGCGATGAGCGGCGACGAAATGCCGCGGGCAATCGATCGGGCGATCTCCATGGGCTGCCTGCGAAGTTTTTTTGCGAGCAGGAATGCGAGGTTCGTTGCAAAATCGCCATGTTCCGCGAGTGCGGGATGTTCAAGCTTGATATCATGATCGCTGATCGCAATATCATCTTCTGCGGCGGCGTTTTTGACGGCTGCTCTTATTTCATCTTCGATCATAGCGATAGTTTAACGTATTTTTGAACTTTCTGCGACAAATATCGATCCATGATGTTGATATATTCATATACGCATATTATAAGGATTGATACTTTGAAATTTGCCCATTTTTCTGGTATTTTTATAGGATATGCAACGGAAATCCTTAAAAAAATCAAAATCGGTGAGGCGGGTGAATGAAAAAGTGCCGGTCTTTGTGCGGCCGGATTTTTTGACCAGTGAGTTCAATTTACCACAGTCAGAAGAAAGGGTTTTGGCGTTTTGGAAAGAACATCAGATATTCGAGAAATCGGTTGCAAAAAATGCGCCAAAGGGCAGGGGCCGCGCCAAGAAGGACTTCATTTTTTACGAAGGGCCGCCGTACGCAAATGGCCGGCCGGCAATGCACCATGTGATCGGGCGTGTCGTGAAAGACGTGATGCTCCGCTATAAAACGATGCGGGGTTATCACGTTCCGCGCCGAGCGGGATGGGATACGCATGGATTACCGGTCGAAATGGCTGCGGAAAAAGCGCTTGGCTTTAAGTCGAAAAAAGACATCGAAGCGTACGGCATCGAAAAGTTCAATGAAAAAGCAAAAGAACAGGTGTGGATCTACAAAGATGCGTGGGAGCATCTTACGGAGCGCATTGGTTACTGGCTTGATCTGAAGAATGCTTACGTGACCTACGCGCCGGAATATATCGAGACGGTCTGGTGGTCGCTCGCGGAGATCGAAAAAAGGAGATTGCTTTATAAAGGGCATAAGATCATCTCGTGGTGCACGCGGTGCGGTACGGCGCTCTCAACCCACGAGCTGGCCCAGGGATACAAACTCGTGCAGGACAATTCGGTCTATGTGAAATTCAAATTGAAGGCGCGACAAAAAATCAGTGATTTCACAACCGATGAAAAGATTTATATTCTGTCGTGGACCACGACGCCGTGGACCTTGCCGGGAAATGTCGCGCTCGCAGTGGGTGAAAAAATATCATACACCGCATTCCGCATCCATGGGATCGACGAGCTTTATATTGTTGCGCGTGACCTCGTAAAAACCGTTTTTAAAGATGAACTCATAGAAATAGTCCATGACGATATCAAGGGAAATGACCTTGTTGGCCTTGCATACGAGCCGCTCTTTGACGTAAGGCCGCTTCGCTCGGAAAAGTCCTATAAGATTTATCCTGCAGATTTCGTGACGACGACCGACGGTACGGGCGTGGTGCATACAGCCGTGATGTACGGCGAAGATGACTACGCGCTTGGCAAGAAAGTCGGATTACCGGAACATCATACGGTGAACGAAGAAGGGAGATTCACGGATGACGTTCCGGAACTTGCGGGCCTCTATGCGAAATCGAACGCCACGGACGAAAAAGTGTTCGAACACCTGAAGCGGAACGGAAACTTCCTGCGCACGGAAAAGTACGAGCATGAATATCCGCATTGCTGGCGATGCGGCACGGCGCTTTTGTACTACGCGCGTACGTCGTGGTTCATTGCCATGAGCACATTGCGCGGCGAGCTTTTGGAGCGGAACAAGAACATCAATTGGATGCCGGAATACATTCGCGACGGCCGGATGGGAGAATGGCTGCGGGAAACGAAAGATTGGAACCTTTCACGCGAACGGTATTGGGGTGCCCCGCTGCCGATCTGGGAATGCGCGAAGTGCGATCACCGGGAAGTGGTCGGGGGATTGGATGAACTGGATCATCTCGTCGGCGGTTCAAGGAATCGTTATTGGGTGATGCGGCACGGCGAGGCGGAGAGCAATATGTTCGACATCATTGATTCGGGCGAACGGAAATATCTGCATCTCACGCCGCGCGGCCGGAAGCAGGTGCTTGTTTCGATCACAAAATTCAAGAAAGAACTTGCAACGAAGAAGATAAAGCTTGATATGATCATTGCGTCAGATGTGACGCGGACGCACGAAACGGAGGAAATTGACGAGTCGGTCTTTGCGGGAGAAAAGGTTATGCTCGATAAGCGGCTTGAAGAGATCCATCTGGGACCGACCTTGGCCGGCAATCATGATGCGAAATACAGTAAGGATTTCCCGACCTACGAATCCCGTTTCGAGACGCGACCGGAAGGCGGAGAATCGCTCAGGGATGTCCGCGTGCGAGTTTGGGATTTTTTGAAGGATTGCGAGGCGAAGTATGAGGGCAAAAATATCCTGATCGTGACGCATGAATATCCGTCATGGATGCTTTTTACGTCCGGCGAAGCATGGAGCGAAAAGCGGGCAGTCGCGGAAAAAGAGAAACGCGGCCGTGACTTTCTTGGTTTTGCGGAAATACAGCCGCTTAAGGTGAAAATGGTTCCGCGCAATGGCAGCGGTGAAGTGGATATCCATCGTCCGTTCGTTGACGAGATCGTGATGCCGTGTAAAAAATGCGGCGGCGTTCTGCGGCGCGTTCCGACCGTAGCGGATGTCTGGTACGACTCCGGCGCCATGCCTTTTGCACAGATGCATTTTCCCTTCGAAGGTGCGAAAAAAACATCAGGAAAATCGAAACAGGTGGCGATGACGAAAGATTATCCGTTCCCGGCCGATTATATCGCCGAGGGCATGGACCAGCTGCGCGGCTGGTTCTATACCATGCTTGCCATCTCGACCGCGCTCGGCTATCCGGCGCCCTATCGCAACGTGATCACTTTTGGACTGCTGAACGATAAGTTCGGAAACAAGATGTCAAAATCCAAAGGGAATATCATTGAACCGTTCTCGGTGATCGATAAGTATGGCACGGATGCGGTGCGCTGGTATTTCTATACCGGCACGCCGTTCGGCGAGCCGAAGAACTTCGACGAAGAGGAGGTCGGCAAGACGCTCCGCAAGATGCATCTCATTGTTTACAATTCGTTCGTTTTCTGGAAAACGTATGCGGATCAGAACGCAAAAATAAAAACGCAGTCAAAAAATGTTTTGGACCTTTGGATCGCGGCGCGCCTCAATGAACTGACGGATGCCGTTACGAAAAAATTGGAAAAGTACGAGGTTCGCGAGGCGGCTCTTGAGATCGATGGCTTCGTTGACGATCTCTCGCGCTGGTATATCCGCCGTTCGCGGCGCCGGCTTCAGCGGCCCGAAGACAAAAAGGATTACGAGGCCGCTTCCGCAACGCTCGGTTTCGTCCTGCTCTCGCTCGTGAAGATCATGGCGCCCTTTACGCCGTTCTTCTCGGAAGCGCTTTACGGTGCGCTTGGCGGCAAGAAGGAATCCGTGCATTTGGATGAATGGCCGGTGATCGATAAAAAAGCAATCGATAAAAAATTGATCGCAGGCATGAAAATGGTGCGTGATTTTTCGACGCTCGGTCTCGCAAAACGCGTTGCGGCGGGGATCAAGGTTCGCCAGCCGCTTGCCTCGATGACGATCGGCATCAAGCTTGAAAAGGGCGTTGAACAGATCCTTGCTGATGAAGTGAATGTCAAAAAGATATTGGTTGACAAGAAACTAAAAGGCGATGTCTCGCTTGATATTGTGATCACGGCGGAACTTCGCATGGAAGGCATTCGCCGCGACTTCGCGCGCATGGCACAGGAGCTTCGCCAGAAGGCGGAACTTCAGCCGAAAGATAGAATTGCGATTTTTATCGTTGCACCCCAGGAGGCGCTCGACGCTTTGCGCGCAAGTGAAAAAGTTTTTCTTGCTGATATCGGCGCCAAAAACATTCTTTATACCCGTTCTGAAAAGTTCGATGCTGAGGAATCCGGAAAGTGGGAAGGCAAGGAAACATGGGTTGGCCTGCTGAAGTTATAAAAAGGCATGGTTATAAAAATGAAACAGCCCACACCTTTCAGGTGTGGGCTGTGACCGCCGGTGGCCGGGAGGAAATTACTTCTTCTCGCTTTCGGCGGCTGGTGCGGGAGGCAGAAGAGCGGCGATCTCCGTCAGATATGTATCGCCGGCTTCATACAATTGAATGTTGTGGCGTTCACGGGAGATGCTCTGTTTGAGGCTCTCGATCGCGGCCTCGCCGTTATGGATGCGATCGTTGGCGCTTGCAATGTCGCGTCCAATCGCTAATTGTCTCGCCTTGATGTCGCCGGCGACGCAGTTTTTCATGCCGGCTACGGTAGCTGCCACGATCGCGGCGCGCACTGTTTCTGCGGTGAGCGAGATTTGCTCGGCAACGGTTTTCAGCTGCTCGAGACCGAAGGGTTTTGGCGCGGTTGCCGCCGCCAGGTTCTTGGCGTATTGCTCGGTTCGGTTCTTGAGTTTCAGAACACAGATCACCAGCGCGATAACGAGGATAACCACCAAATAAATCATCTTCTTCTCCTGGCCGTCCTCTCTGAGAACAGCTCGTCGGGCGATATGCGGGATATTGCACGTCGAGCTGTTCTCGGGTTACTTCCAAAAATCTGGCATATTTATATCAAATTATAAATAATTAGTCAAGTATTTGATCAATTAATATTTCTTTTCATCTTGAATAAAATTGGTTTGCGGATCATGGTTTCCGCGCTCATGCCGACGGTTCAATAATATCTTTCCTTGAGTAAAAAATATCGCAGACCTTCTGGGCCTGCGATATTTTTTACGGACAATTTTATATCTCGATGATCACCGGCAATATCATGGGGCGCCGCCGGGTCTTATTGTAGACAAACTGGCCGACCTGGTCGCGGATCAAGGTTTTCAGATAGTCGGGATCGATCTCCTTGTAATTTGGAATGCGCTGAGTGAGTCCTTTTACGCGTTTACGGATCTCGTCGACGAGCTCCTGATTTTCTTTGAGATAGATGAACCCGCGTGAGATGATGTCGGGATTCTTGATAAGCGTTCCTTTGTCGCGATTGATCGTTGAGATAATGACGATCATGCCTTCCTGCGCCAAAGCGCGGCGATCGCGCAGAACGACCTCTTCGACGTCGCCGACGCCGAGACCGTCAACCATGACGTAGAATGCGGGAACAGTTTCATCCGTGATCTTGAAATCATCTTTGGTGAGCTCGGCGACCTGGCCGTTGTCCATCATGCGGATGTTTTCCCGCGGGATACCGGCCTCGATCGCATTCTGGGCGTTCACGTTGCGCTGGTAGTAATAGCCGTGGACCGGCATCAGGAACTTCGGCTTGATGAGGCTCATGGCGAGTTGGAGATCCTCCTTTGGCGCATGCCCGGAAGCGTGGATGTCCACAAGATTCGAGGTGAAGATGATCGCCCCTTGCCGCGCTAAATTGTCTTTTACCACCTGCACGCTGCTTTCGTTACCCGGAATGACCGATGACGACAGGACGAGCGTGTCTCCCGGCTTGATCTTGATCTGGCGGTGCTCGCCGGTGATGATCTTCATAAGGCTCGCGTTCGATTCGCCCTGTGCGCCGGTCGAGAGGACGAGAAGATGATCGTCCTTCACGCGATGCGCGTCTTCGATGGGGATGATGGTCCCTTCCTTCGCCTTGAGATAGCCCAAGTTCTGTGCGATCTGGATGTTCGTTTTCATGGAGTAGCCGGAAAGAGCAACCTTGCGATTGAGCTTCTCGGCTATCCTGATGATCTCCGCGACGCGGACAAGGAGCGACGCGAACGTTGCAACGATGATCCGTCCTTTTGCGGCGGAGAATATCTCATCGAGATGCTTCTCGACCGTTTCTTCTGAAAGCGACCGTCCGGGCTTATCGGCATTCGTGCTTTCGCACAGGAAGGTATGGATTCCCATCTTCCCGATCTCTGCGAACTCCTCCAGTCCTTGCGCGCGGCCTTGGGCATCATATTCGATACGGAAGTCGCCAAAGTGAACGATATTGCCGATCGGCGTTTTGAGCATCACGCCGCATGACTCCGGTATGGTGTGCGGCACGCCGAAGAAATGTCCCGTGAAATGATTCGAAAACTTTACGTCGTCGCCGTTCTTGACGGTGATCACATGGAGCTTCGGCGCGTTCGGAAAATCTTCCTGGCGTTTTTCGATGATCGCTTTCGTCATTCCGGTCGTGTAGATCGGGGGATTGCCGAGTTTTTCGAGTACGTGCGGCAAGCCGCCGATGTGATCATAGTGGCCATGCGTCAGGATGATCGCGCTGATATTTTCTTTCCGCTTTTCGAGATACGAGACGTTCGGGATGATATAGTCGATGCCTGGCGTTTCCTCTTCGGGGAATTGGAGGCCGATATCAATAATAATGATCTCATTCTTATATTCGAAGAACGAGCAATTGCGTCCGATCTCCTCGAGTCCGCCGAGCGGAATAAGGCGGAGCGCCTCTTCATTTCTGTTATGGGACGCCGGACTCGGTTTGGTGGCTTGGCCGAAATTGCTGTGGACAAGTTCAGATGAGCCTCCTCGCGAGGGGCGCGGCATGGGCCGTCCTCCTTGCCGTGATCCATTCGTGACGGGTCGGTGGGCATGGTTCGAGCCCTGCAGATGACCGCCGGCAAAGTTCTGCCGATGAAGGTCTTCGGTCGAGAAATGGCGCAAAGGCCGCGGCGGATTGTTGTGCTCTGCTGGATGCCCATGGGCATTCCCATCGGGTCGAGCATTGCCGGTGTTTTCAACGGGACGCTGCGGGTGCGGGCCGTTGCTTGTTGATTGGTTGATTCCTGCGGAGCGGCGGACCGGGCGCAATAATTCGCGTCGGCGTTCGTCGCTCATCTTCGGCCGTGGCCGGATCTCCGGCGGTTTGATATGCGGCCGTTCCTTCTTTGCCGAAGCTTCGAAGGACGGGTCTTTAGGTTTATTTGATTCGTTATTACCTTTTTTTACCATAGATTTCTATTTTTAATTTATTCATCCCGCCTATAGGGGGATCTTTTTTATTTTTTTAAAGCGTTCTCAAAGATGATGTAGTGAGCATTATTTCGAATTACCGAGAGGCATCCTGTGGCATCCGACAGGGATCGAATGCTCAATCGTGAAAATTGATTAGTTTTTTGGAACGCCCTTTTCGGTCGTTATTGTTTTTATCGCTATACGACAATCTTTTGATTTCCTTTTCATGAAACAATTTTCAACAATCCGAATTCCGGTCTGTGTCGGAATATCAGAAAATCCGTGCCGGGGAAGGGACTCGAACCCTTATGGCCTTGCGGCCGCTGGCACCTGAAGCCAGTGCGTCTGCCAGTTCCGCCACCTCGGCATTCCATCATCCTGAGCTCTAGGAAGGATCTTTACGGATAAGATCCTTCGCAAAGCTCGAAATGACATGGCCGTGAGAAAGAAAAAGCGTGCAGTAAAAAGTTGATTTCAATCGAAAGTTCAGTATAGCATAGAGCTGTTTGAGGAGTCAACTATTTGGATGGAGTGGTTTATTTTAATGCTCTCGTTGTTTCGAGATACCAATCGGGAACTTCCCGTGAATAATCGGAAGGATCATCGAGGGTGCCCGTAGCGATGCCTTGGATGTTTTTGCCCGCGGCGTAGAGGTCGTTCGTTGAGTAGAGGAAAAGGGCCGGCGCGTCGACGAAAATATCGTTCTCGGCTTCGGCGAAATCTTCGGTTCGGGATGCGTCGTTCATGGTGGTCCGTGCGGCTTCGATCAGGCCGTCAACGTTCGGGTTGCTATAGGTTGAGAGATTCAGCCCCGGAGAGAATCGTTCCGAGGAATCCCAGAAAGAATAGAGATCGGAGCTCGGTTCCAGGATATTTCCAAAAAGCAGGGTTTCGTAATTGCGATTGTTCACGACGTTATCCATGATGCTTTCGGGCGAGTCGGTCGCAATCGTGGTCGATATCCCTATGCTTTGCCAGCGATCCTGGATGATTTCCGCCGTTTTTACGAGAAAATCAATATCAGGAACCGTGATCGTTATATCAAGGGGGAATGCCGTAGTAGTCACGTTTTTCGCGCGCTCGCCGTTCGTTCCGAGTTTCCAGCCCGCCGCATCAAGCGTCGCTGCGGCAAGATCCAGGGAACTTGTTGATATGTTTATGTCGTTGATGTCGGGAGATGCATATGCTGCATCGGGCGGAATCGGGCCGTTGTCGGGAATACCATTGCCTCCGAGGGCGTTTGCGATAAGGTCATTCCGGTCGATGGCGAGCGAAAGCGCGCGCCGTACGACCGGATCCTGCAATGCTTCGTTCGTGCTTTGATTAAAGAAGATCGCATAATAATCCGTTGTGCGCCAACTGAAGAGGTTATAGGGGCGCGCAATCGCTCCGATATCACTCGGCGATGCAAGCTCGAATCCATCAACCGTGCCGCTATTGAACGATTTGATCAGGTCGCTCTCGTTTCTGAAAAAATTGAAAGTGAAATTCGGGATGAGCGGTTGTTTTGCAAAAGATCCCTTCCATGCAGTGAGCGAATACGTGTCGATGAACCCATCCGAATTTTTATGGTACGACGCGAACTGATAAGGGCCGCTACCGACAGGTTTCAGATTGTAATCGGAGAGCCGCCAATTGCCCGGCGGTACGTCGCCGAACACGTGCTTCGGGATAATGTAAAGATTTTTCAGGTTATCGCCGAAAAAGGCATAAGGGGCGGGAAGCGTGAATTGCACCTCGAGTTCGCTTGCGCGATTTACTTCAATGCCGCTCCAGCTTGCGGCGAGCGGGGACTGGGCATCAGGATTCTGAATGCTTTGAACCGTGAAAATAACATCATCGCTCGTAAGCTGTGCGCCGTCCTGCCAGTGGAGATTCGGTTTCAGGCGGACGGTCCACGTTTTTCCATCAGGCGAAGAGGTTACTGCGTCGGCGATGTCGGGCACATTGCTATACACCATCTTTACGATAGAAAGATCGCTTTCCGAGGATGCCGTGACGGGATTCACGTATTCCGGTTGTCCGACGGTGCCTTCCGTATATTCGCCTCCCGTGGCCGGGACGGTCGTCGTTGTTTCCGCGATAAGCATGACAATAAAAACGCAAAAGCTCAGCAGTGCGATGCCGGCAGCTGCGAGAAATATGACGCGTTCCCGTTTTGTGAACGCAAGAAAAATTTTCTTAAAAAAAGACATAAGTATGGGAGATGATTCAAGACCATGAATCAAGAGGTCAAGAAGGCGATTGCTCCTGAATCATGATTCTTAAATCTTGCATCACTATCTTCCGCCAAGCAACTGCCATGCGGCAAGCGCCACGAAAATGACCGATGCCACGATAGTGGCGATAAAGACGAACTTTTCCATGCCGCGCCGCGTCTGATAATAGCTGTCATCGCCCCCGCCGCCGAAAAGTCCCGACATTCCGGATGACCGCTCTTGAAGGAGGATGAGGCCGATAATGATGACGGCGAGAACGATTTGTGCAATTGCGATCATGATGAATGGTGATAAATTATGCAGTGAGATGAATGATGAAGTTCACGGCGCTTACGATGAGAGTTGCGTAAACCAGCGCCGGAATGTCCTGAATCATAATGCTTCCATGCAAAAAGTCAACGTAATTCACGAGAATCGGAAGAACATAGAGGATGATGGCGTTCACGACAAGAAGGCCGATACCGAGAGTGAGAATGATGACGGGACCGAGAATAAGCTTAAGGATCGGTTTGAGAAAACCGTTCAGAAGCGAAAAAATAAGCGCCACAAAGGCAATCTGAAACCAGGTTCCGCTCAGGACAAAACCTGGCACGTAAAGATTTGCGAGCCAGAGCGCCAGCACGTTTCCCGCGACAATGAGGACGAATTTCAAAATTCCACGCATGAGGTTATTATAGCATATTTCTCTGTCATTATCGTTCCGCTGCGGCGGAGCGATCTGCGCTCCCGGGCTACTTTTCATTCTTACCGCACGGGATCCTCGCCGAAGTCCACCCTCTGTGCCCGCCTTTATGGGCACTGGCTCCGGCGGAGGCGAGGATGACAAATAAAAGACCTCGCAAAGCGAGGTTTTTTTATTTGTTACTTTTTCGGAATAAGTTTTGAAAGTCGCGATTTGATGCGGCGCGCTTTGTTCGTTGCGATGACTTTCGTTTTCGCGGCTTTGTCGACGGACTGGTAAACGGAAGAGAGCTTTGCGGAAGCATCGTCCCACTTTTTTTCGGCAACGAGCTTGCGATATGTCTTCACGGCTCCTTTATAAGCCTCTTTTTTCTTGATATTCCGCTCACGGCGTGTTTTTGACTGCCGAAGCGCTTTTTTTGCTGATGAAGTAATAGGCATAAGTTTTGTTGATGGGTTTCATTATATCTCTATTTCTTAAAATGACAAGCATCTTGACGTATAATCGAAAATTACGCTAAAGTTAGGCCAGATTTTTGGCAAAGTGGGTTGCAGCTTTCAGTTTTATGGAGGGGTTCGTGAATTGAAAGCTGTAACCCACTCTTCGATCATCTGTGATCGAAAATCCCACAGTGGAAACGGCGGGGAGGTATCATGAGTATGGCGCGCAGATCAAGAACAGCGATCGCAGCTTTCGTGAAGCGAATTTTTTTCACTATCCATCTTTGGTTCACGCATCGCCGTCATTCGCAGCTACGACGGGATTTTCTCTGCGAGACGAATGATGAGATATCAATCAAGATCCCGGCCCTTCCGAGACCAACGCTTGCCGATGTCCGCGGGGACTATCCCTGCAATTATCCCTATGTCAGTAAGATCGTGCGGGATTTTTCACCCAGCGGACCGGTCACGCTCCGGCTTGCGACGGTACTCGATAAGGGCGAGCTTTCAGTGGGCGGCCCTGAATACCAGCGGCGCCTCGTTCTGTCGGGCTTGTGGCGTCTTCTGGGTTTCCAGCAGCTCGCATGGATAGTTGCGCATCAGGACGACTATCCGGTGTTCCTGTCGTTCCTCGGAGAGTTTTCGATCGACGGTTCCGCTTTAACGGTGATCGATGAAAATGGCATCGAAAACACGCCGTATATCTGCAAGAACAACGGCACGGGTCGATGGGATCTGAAATTTGCTCCCATATGGAGCCCAACCAGCAGGTTTGATCGGCGATGCCGAGTGGCTACCGCCGGATAGCGGTCATTTTAATCCAGGTGTATCGGGCTTCGACGGCAGTTGCCATCGAAGCCCGATTTTATATCTGTCATCTCATGGCCGGTCGCACGACAGAGCAAAACGCCTTATAATGTCTTTATGCTCTATAGCATTTCCGGAAAACTGATTTTTAAAGGGGATAATTTTTTTGCCGTGGAAACGGGCGGGGTCGGATTCAGGATCTTTGCCAGCGAGCGGACGATCCGTCGCGGCGGTGCCGTCGGAAGCAATATTCGGCTTTTTACGCATTTTCATGTCCGCGAGGATGCGATGGAGCTTTATGGTTTTCTCTCTGAAAATGAGCGCTCTTTTTTTGAGCTTCTGATCTCCGTTTCGGGCGTGGGACCGAAATCAGCGCTTTCCATCATTGATATCGCCGAACTTGAAGAGCTTGCGGCGGCGATCCACGAGGGGCGCCCTGATCTCTTGACGAAGGCATCGGGTATCGGCAGA
Organism: uncultured Parcubacteria group bacterium; assembly: GCA_903944135.1. Lineage (GTDB taxonomy): Bacteria > Patescibacteriota > Minisyncoccia > UBA6257 > 2-01-FULL-56-20 > CAJAQL01. Next base: position 50,235 of record CAJAQL010000016.1, on the reverse strand, counting down.
AAAACGGCGGAACGCATCATCGTGGAATTGAGAAGCAAGGTTGCATCATTGCATTCCGGTGCCGTTGTTGAAAAAATGGATACGGACGTCGATCTTGTCGAAGCGCTTTCAAATTTGGGATACCGCCGGGAAGAGGCCCGAGAAGCGCTTTTGAAAGTACCAAGGGAGATCGAAGGAGTGGAGGCACGCTTGAAGGAAGCGTTGCGGCTGCTCAGCGGAAGAAGATAAAAATTTAAAGAATTGTCATTCCCGCGAAGGCGGGAATCCAGGATTTTCCGCCTGGGTCCCCGTTTTCACGGGGACGACACGTCAACATGTCAAACATAAAAGATTCAAAATTTGCTCAGTTTTTCCATAATCTTCCTGGGGCGTTCTCGGCGTACCATTTCTCATGGTCATGGTTCGGAGCAAAGTTACACGGCCATCCGAGCGAAAAAATATTCGTCATCGGCATCACGGGGACAAAGGGGAAGACGACGACCATCGAGCTTGTGAATGCCATTCTTGAAGCAGCGGGAAAAAAAACGGCGCTTCTTGGGTCGTATCGCATGAAGGTCGGCGAGGAGAGCGGAAAGAATACGCTTGGCAATTCAATGCCGGGGCGCGGCTATATCCAGAAATTCCTGGCACGCGCCGTGGCGGCAGGATGCAATTATGCCTTGGTCGAAGTTACGTCGCAGGGTGTTGTGGCGCATCGGCACCGTTTCATCAATTGGAACATTGGCGCGATCACGAATCTTGCGCCGGAACACATCGAATCGCATGGCTCGTTCGAAAATTATCGCGCTGCGAAGCTTTCGTTCCTGAGTCATGTTCTCAGGAAAGGCGGCATGGTTTTTTTGAACCGCGACGATAAATATTTCGAGTTTTTCCGGGATGCATTGCCGGGCGACCGGACGTTGACCTACGGCAAGGACGACGAATGGATCAGGCAATACCTTCCGAAATTAAGTCCGATGCGTTCTTTGCAGGGCGAGCCGACGAAGAAATTCCTGATGAGCGATTTTAATGAAGAGAATGTCGCATTGGCTGTTGCCGTGGCGCGCGAGATCGGCATTCCGGGCAGGATGATCGCCGATGCGATCACGAATTTCGAGGGTGTACCGGGAAGGATGGAGTTCGTCCGTTCGAGGGGACTCACAGCAATCGTTGATTATGCGCATACGCCGGATTCGCTTGAAGCCGCCTACCGTGCCGTACAGCCACGGCCGACGCCGAACTATGCCGAACCGCGCCTCATCTGCATTCTGGGATCGGTCGGTGCTACTGGTGACAGGCGTACGGGTCGGGACACGTGGAAGCGTCCGGAGATGGGAAAGATCGCGGCACATTATTGCGATAAGATATTTCTAACGAACGAGGATCCCTATAACGAGGATCCGGAGAAGATACTCGATGAGATCGAGGCTGGCATTGCAACATTGCCGTATCCGCGACCGGACGTTGTAAAAATTCTGGATCGCCATGAAGCGATCCAGCAGGCCGTCGCCGAGATGAAGGACGGAGACGTGGTGATCGGTACCGGCAAGGGAAGCGAGGATTGGATGCATCTTGCGGCCGGCAAAAGAATTCCGTGGAACGAGCGGCAGGAATTCGAGAATGCGCTGAAGGAAAAAATAAAAGATTGATTTCTGATCGCCTCATTCATATGAGTGAGGCGATATCCGTCGTTCCGTTGAAAGTTTATCCCGTGCGCCGATATGGGAACGATTTTTTATCGAAGCCGGACTTCGCTGTTTTAAAAATTTATGGTTTGACCCCGATGATAAAATTCATGGCCCGTTCCTAGAATCAGGAACGGGCCATTGTCGTGCTGGCTAGCAGCGGTAGCCGCCGCCGTTGACCGGTCGTCGATCGACCTTGCGATCCTGCCAGCCGGGTTGCGAGTTGTCGGGCGGTTGCTTCGCCTGCATCTTAACGGGGGTTGCGGTAGCCGTGACTCGCAGTGCCGGTGGCACTGGGTTTGGCGCATGCGACGTGCTGTGGCGGCGTTTTTGTGCCGACATGCACCGCGTTGGGAACATATCCGAAAGTACCAGAGTGGGCATTCGATATCTCCCTTTCTCAATTTACTCAGATTATAGGTTATCGTGATTTGTCTACAAAATCAAATGAGGAATAGAACCTATCTCAAAACTATTCCGTTCGCGGGATCGGCTGATCCCGAAGGATTCGGCTCTTTCCGCGGATCGCTGCGTTGCTCCTCGGTCAGTGTAGCCCGGCTACGCTTCCCTCGTTGCGCCTTGCGCTCCGCGGAAATATTCCGCAACGCGGGCTGGAATAGTTTTGAGATAGGTTCTAGAATAACAATATAAAAATATGGATTCCTGCCCAAGTTTATTCCGAGTCTTTTAATGGGCTGGACCGGCAGAAAAAAATTTATGAAACTTACTTTTCATGGCGGTACGGGCGAGGCGACGGGCGCGAACTATATTCTTGAGTCTGGCGACGTGCGCATTATGATCGATTGCGGCCTGCATCAAGGAGGTCATTATGCGGACAAGGAAAACTTCGAACCCTTCGCTTACGACCCCAAGAGCATTGCGGCGGTCTTTATCACGCATTCGCACTTGGACCATATCGGCCGTTTACCGAGCTTGGTAAAGGCGGGTTTCAAGGGAACGATCTATGCGACGCCGGCAACCAAGGATTTTGCCGATCTTATGCTGTATGATTCAGAACATCTGCTTTTGTCTGAGGCCGAGCGTGAGAAAAAGGAGCCGCTTTATAATGACGACGATATCACTGCGGTTCTCGCGCAGTGGCAGAAGCTCAGGTATCACACGCCGGTCACCGTAGGGCCGTTCACGGTCGAACTGTATGACGCGGGACATATCTTAGGGTCGGCGTTCATCATCGTGAAGGCAGAAGGAAAGACAATCGCTTTTTCCGGCGATCTCGGCAATTCGCCGGCGCCGATCATCAAGCCGACGGAAGCATTGCCGGAGGTCGATTATTGCCTGATCGAATCGACCTATGGCGATCGTGTGCATGAAGACGTGGCGGAGCGCCGCGATCTCTTGGAGCGCGCAATCGAGGATACGGTCGCGGCGGGCGGAACGCTCATGATCCCGACATTCGCCATGGAGCGCACGCAGGACCTTCTCTTTTTCCTCCATCAGCTTTTCGAGCAGGGCCGCATCCCTATAGTGCCGGTTTTCATCGATAGTCCTCTGGCGATCAAGCTCACTGCCGTCTACAAAAAGTATGAAAGCTATTTCAATAAGGACGTTCAGATACTTGAGCGCGGCGGCGATGATATTTTGAATTTTCCGGAGCTTCAGCTTACGCTCACGACTGAACAATCGAAACGCATCAACGATATCGAGCCGCCGAAGATCATTATGGCGGGTGCCGGCATGTCGAACGGCGGCCGCATCCTCCATCACGAGATCCGTTATCTCCCCGATCCGCGGAGCACGATCCTGTTCGTTGGCTATCAGGCGGAGGATTCGCTTGGAAGACGGATACTCGAGGGCGCGCCGGAGGTTTCGATCTTCGGTACGACCATTCCGGTGCGGTGCAAGAAGGTGAATATCGCGGGATTTTCGGCGCATGCCGATCAACCGCATCTTCTTTCGTGGCTCAGGACATCGCGCGGAACGTTGAAGAAAGTTTTCGTCGTGCAGGGCGAACAGGCATCCAGCGAAGTCCTCGCGGCAAAGATCCGCGATGACCTCGCGATCGCATCCGAGGTGCCGACGCTGGGAGAGGAGGTTGAACTATAGGAACACTTGTCATCCCGGCGAAGCTTGCCCCCGCGGAGGCGGGAAGCCGGGACCCAGGAGAGAACAATAACTCCGGATCCCGTTCCCGCGTCGGCGCACGGGACAAGCTTGCAACGGGATGACAGAGAGGGATATCGCAAACATCAGAATAAAAATAAACATCATTATCGTTATGAATCCTGATTATCATTTAAAATTTAAAATCGCGGTCTCGGGTGCAGCGGAAACGGAATTCATGAATGCGAACGAGATGCCCGAAGTCGAACTATTGGGGCGCCTTATCGCGGAAGCAGGCATGGTGATGGTGGATGGCGCCACGACAGGCGCGCCGTATTGGGCCGCGAAAGGTGCGAAGGAAGCCGGCGGGATCGTTATCGGCATTTCTCCTGCCGCGACCAAGCGTGAGCACGTGGAGACGTACCATCTTCCCGTTGATTACCACGATCTTATCATCTATGTCGGCGGCGGATATTCCGAACGCAACCTTATCTTTACCCGCTCTGCGGATGCCGTCATCTATGTCGGCGGCAGGATCGGAACGCTCAATGAGTTCACGGACGCCTTTGAGGACGGAAAGCCGCAGGGTGTTCTTCTTGGTACCGGCGGAACGACGGATGATATCAAAAAAATACTCGAAGATGCGCATCGCGGCATGGGAAAGGTCGTCTTCGATACTGATCCCAAGGCGCTCTTCGAAAAGGTGGTCGCCATGCTCAAGAAGGAGGAAGATGAGCTGGGGATAGAATAAAGAAGTTGCGTTTCGGGAGCGGCAGGAGGGATCGGTATTTGGGGTGATACAGTAATCACATGAAAAAGAAAACGAAAAAGGTTTTAAAAAAGAAGATAGCGCCGAAACGAAAGCCTGCAAAAAAAGTAACGGCGAAAAAGAAGTCGGTGCGTGCAAAAAAGGCAACCGTTAAAAAAGTCGCCAAGAAAACTAAGAAGAGAGTTATAAGAAAATCCGCGCCGGCAAAAAAGAAGAAGAACGGCAGCAAGCCGATCGGCATCGTAACGCATTTCTATAACGAGATCAGCGTTGCCATCGTACGGTTCAGGGAAAAAGTGCCGCTTGGCGCGGTGCTTTATTTCAGGGGCGCCACGACCGATTTCAAGCATCCGATCAAGTCAATGCAGTATGACCACAAGCCGATAACGATAGCTCCGAAAGGCAAGCAGATCGGCATCAAGGTTCCGAAACGCGTTCGCGTGGGCGACAAAGTGCATCGCGGATAACGGTGCGCGATGAAGAAGTTTTTTGGGATCCCGTTTCTCGCCAAGAGATGGGATCTCATTTTTATCCGTGAGCGGATAATGAGGCGATGATCGCGCAGTGATCGCTTACACCGGCATGGAGCCGGACATTTTCTGCGCTGTAGCCTTTCGAAAGAAAGAGATAGTCAACCATGTATTTCGCCATTTCTTCCGCAGCACGAGGATTATCTTTTGCCCTATGGAATGTTAAATCAAGACTGGCAGCGTACGAGGAGGGGATCGCGTCACGATATTTCTCTGAAAAGAGCTTATAGACGTCATTGATCCCGCGAGGTATGTTGAAATCGCCGCAGAGCGCAACACCGGGCATTTCTTCGAGGAGCGCAAGGAGCGCATGGGCCGCGGCGTATTGATAATCCCGCGGAAGACCGTCGGGCGTCCAGGTGAAGTGCGTGGTTGCGATAGTGAACGCTTCGCCGTCACGATCTATGTTTATTGAGAGAAGCGCGCGCCATATGCTTGCATCCTGGGTGTATTCGTTGCTGTTATCGAGCTGTCGCAATTCTTTTGAGGGTGCGTGATAGTATTGTGCTTTTTCAGCGCGCATCGGCAAACGTGACAGTATGGCAATACCCATCGTTTCATAGGGAGATTTTTCATCCGAGAAATTGTAATGGCGCAATGTCATCGCCGCGAACAATGATCGCATGTGCAGACGTTGCTCGATATGGGACAGATCTTTTTTGAAGACTTCCTGTAGGCAGATAACATCGGCATTCTGTTCGTTTAAAAAAGGATCGATGCGATCCCAGTGCTTCGATCCTTCAACATTCAAAGAAATAAGTTTTAGCATGATGGCTGGTTGGCGTTGAGTGTAACATTTTTTATTGATGATGCTCAAGTCTCATGCGTTTGCGAAGAGAATATCCGGACCGAAAACAAAAGACGTCCATCGTACGATGGACGTCTTTTGTGAGATGCTCATGAGCTTCCCTGCATCTAAATCTCATTTCTTCTCCAGTTTTGACGCGACATCTATCCTTATTCGCGCTTCATTACCTAAAGTTCAGTTACCACTTTCTTAACAATATCGCTTCGAAGAATCGGCCCATAGCTCCGCGAGTCGTAGCTGTCAGCACGGTTGTCGCCCATAAGGAAAAATTGGGCGTTACCGAGAGTTATACTGGAACTCGTTTCGCTGCCATTCATAGGCGTTGTCGTGCTGTTTACATACGGCTCATCCAAAACTTTCCCGTTTATCAGCACCTCTCCGTCTTGAATCTGTACGGTCTCGTTCGGCAATCCCACGATGCGCTTCACAAAATACGAGGTGTTATTTTTCGGCTCGCGGAAAACGACTATCTCGCCGCGTTGCGGCGCGAAGAACGGCATCACGATGAGGATAGCATCGGTTTTGAACGAAGGATTCATGCTGTTCCCCGGGTTGATCGCGATAAACATATGATCCGCCACGGTGAGCAAAACGATTCCGACTATGATGCCGCCGATCCACCAAAGAACCTTTTTCATAGATTATTGATTTATTAAAGAAATCGAAATATTTTTAGTTGAAATTTCTCTTTGGCCTCATGCATAAACACGCAAAGTTTCTCGCTCAGTGATGATCTCAAAACCATCTATGCGACCTTTTGAAAAGCTCTTCATTAAAACGATTTTCCTTAAACTTTTTATTTCCGCAATTCCGTTATAATCAGGAGGATCACGGGCACTAAGGACCCATTTTTATTTGTTGTCTTAAGTATATCAAATTAGAGAGTCGCTCTCGAAAACATTGAAGAAACCGTTTGAACGGGTAAAAGATAAACGAAAATCAGCAGAGCAAGAATTGGAATGGTTCGTACCTCTGAAAACACAAGTAAACACAATGTCTTTAGACGAATTGCGTCAAAAATTTCCCATAACGAGCGGGTAACGGGAGTCGCCCGCGGCTCAAACGCTCGCCGCCGCTCGCGTTTGGCCTGGGCACCGCCTCACGGAATTTTCCTGCTGAAAAATTCTGCTCCGGCGTTCGACTCACTGTCGATCATGCCCAAACAAAAATAAGCCGCTGTAACAGCTGCTCATTTTTGTTTGAGCGGGTAACGGGAGTCGAACCCGTATTTCGACCTTGGCAAGGTCGCATAATAGCCGCTATACGATACCCGCGGCGAGCACTTTGTCATTCTACTGATTCTTTGAAAAATTTCAACCGCGGCGAAGAAGATTCCTAATAGTTCGGAGGATTGCTTTTGGGGCCGATGATGCTGGGGGTACTGGTGGGTCCTTTGAAATTTTCAGGGATCGTCGTCGTCGGGACCTGTGTCTTGGTGGATGATTTTATGGAAGATGAAGCGGCGATCGGCGTTTCCTGCGGTAGGGTTACTGTTTCCCCTGAAAGGCGCGCGGAATAATAAAAAACTCCCCAGAAGACAAAGGCAAATATAATGACAGCGATGAGGGTGACACCGAAGATTTTCATGGATATCGCCTGATCAATTTTTAAGAAGATGAATTTTGTGCCCTCGCGAGGAATCGAACCTCGATTGCAAGATCCGCAATCTTGCGTCCTATCCGTTGAACGACGAGGACGGATAACCCTCTTACCATATTAGAATCCGATGATTTTTTCAAGGGAATCGAGAAGCGACGGTTCGAACTCGACCTCGCGCAGGACCGGTTTGAGGCATTGCCGGATATCATCGGTTTTTTCCTTTGGGGCCAATATCTTGAGCGGCGCCCGGATCTTGTTTTTAAAGGTGAAAAAAAGCTCGATCCAGTTGTCATTGAGATCGTTTATGCTGAAGTTCTCGAAAAGTTTGATCTGGTGGTGCTTTTCGGCGCCGATCAGAAGATCATTTTCGGTCAGGGAAAAATCAAGGTTTACGGGAATCTCGTTGCCCCATGCGATCAGAAGGATCTCGGCGATAACGATGAATATGCCGAAAAGAAAATTCCGTTCCCAAATGGAAAAAGCAATAATGGCAGCTGAGATGATGATCGATATCCAGTACCACGAAACGCTTTTGGGGCGGTATTCGAATTCCGGTGCCTGCCATGCTGTCTCGGATGATGCCATAAGCTTATTGTAGCACAATATTGATCTAAGATTTATGCATCAAACGGGAAGTCATCATCACGCCTTCGCTGCCGTGATGGCGATGATCTTTCGGGCGCCGGCGGCCTTGAGCGCGCATGCCGCCTCTCCGAGCGTTGCGCCGGAGGTCACGACGTCATCAAGAAGGAGAATGTCCTTCCGGAAGATATCCCGCTGTTTTGAGACCGAAAAACAGCCAAGAATGTTTTTTTGCCGTTCTGCGGCGTTCTTGGTTTCGGTTTGGGGTTTGGTGTTGCGATTTCGCAACAGGATGTCGTTTCTTATTTGGATGGGCAGGTATTCCGCGAGGTATTTCGCGATTTCAGCCGCTTGATTGAAGCCGCGTTCATTTCGCCGCTTGCGGGAAAGCGGCAGAGGGATAAGGATGAACTTTCCGGTATCAATTGGGATCTTCCTGAGATAGCGCGCGATAAGAATCGCAAGTGGCTTTGCAGCTTGCCGCACACCGCGAAATTTCAGATTTTGGATCAAAAGCTTGAGTGTTGCATTATCGTAAGGTCCCACGGAACCAAGAAGGTAGGGCGTTTCCCGATGACATATCTTCTTTGCCTCGGGTGACCTCGCGCCGCAGCGGGCGCAAAAAAGCGTCGTATAGCATGGAATCGCTTCAAGACATGGTTCGCACAAAATCCCCGAGTCGAGCCGAACTGCACAGGCAAGGCATTGCGGCGGAAAAAGGATTTTTGAAATAATATCAATGCATTTCATGCTATAATGACAAAGAAGCAATTTTGATTTCATGGATAATCCTTTCAATTTTTTCCAGAGGACAGTTTTTCCTTCGTATCTCGGCGTCGATATCGGTACGACGTCTATTAAGGTTGCCGAAGTGAGGAACGGCAAGGATCGGCCGGAACTCGTGAATTACGGCATCCTGGAATCGAGCGGATATCTCGCGCGGGAAAATCAGGCGCTGCAAACAAGCAGCTTGAAAATATTCGAATCGGAGATCGTTGATCTTTTGAAGACGGTGGTCCGCGAAATGGGAACACCCACAAAAGATGTCGTCGCGTCTTTGCCTCTCTTTTCCGCATTCATTTCGGTGCTTGATTTTCCGAGAATGGAACCGCGCGAGATCGAGCATGCGATCGTTTACCAAGCGAAGCAGTATGTTCCGTTGCCGCTTTCCGAGGTGGCGCTTGACTGGCTCAAGGTCGCCGAATTCGAAGATGAAAAGGGATTTTTCCATCAGAAAATACTCTTGATCTCGGTGCCGCAAGAACAGATCAAGAAATATCAGGCGATGTTTGCGGCCGCGGGGCTTACGCTCCGCGCGCTCGAGATCGAAAGCTTGAGTCTGACGCGGATTTTCGGCGGCGATCCGACGTCGACCATGGTCATCGATATCGGAAGCCGTTCGACCAGTGTTGTTTTTTTGGAAAAGGGGAGTTTGGTTTGGGCAACGCAAAGCGATTTTGGAGGCGCTTCTTTGACGCAGGCTTTGGCATCGAGTTTGAACATCAATCCGCTCCGTGCCGAGGAATTGAAGAAAGAGCGGGGGGTTTTGGGTACCGGGCCGAGTTACGAATTATCCACCATTATGCTTCCATTCCTTGATGTTATACTGAATGAAGTGAGGAAGGCGCAGTTTTCCTATGGCGAACAGTTTCCGGGCTTACGGAAAACCGAACGGGTCGTTCTTGCGGGAGGCGGTGCCAATTTGCTCGGTCTTGAACAATATGTTGAACGTGCGCTCGGTCTTCCGACGGTGAAAATATCTCCCTTTTCCCGGTTCCAATATCCGGCCGCCATGGAGCCGCTCGTGGGCGAACTGAACGCCGTGATGCCGATTTCGCTCGGTCTCGGCCTTAAGGAATTCCTTTCATAGATCCAGTCCCGCAAAAATATCTTTCGGAGAGTCCTTCCTGAAAACTACCAATTGATCGGGGCAAAGTAAAAGATTCTTTAATAATTTTTTCACTTTTCACTTTTCGCCTAATATCTTATACTTATCTTATGGCACTTCCGCAGCAGGTCGTTCAACAGTTGAATCAGGGATCAAGTCGATCTCCGGGCTGGTCGTCCGGTATCATCCTTTTTGCCGGAAGTATTTTTTTCATTATTATTTTTATCTATGCCGGTTTGAAGTTCGGCTATGAGCCGTACTTGAATTCCCAGCTTTCTTCGCTGCAGGGACAGGCTCAAAAATTGGGACAGTCGGTTTCGGTATCGGACGAGGCAAGTCTTGTCACGTTCTATTCGCAGATCAGCAACATTCAGTCTTTGATCAAGGGCCACGTTTTCTTCTCCCAATTTTTGACCTGGCTAGAACAGAATACCGAGGGGAATATCTACTATACCAATATGTCATTTGCATCTGGTGATCAGATCACGCTTTCAGGCGTTGCAAAGACATCGGCGGACATCACGGAACAGGTCGCCGCATTCGAGGCGTCGCCGAACATCTCGTCGGTCACGCTTTCGAACGTCGCCTTCTCGTCTTCTGCGAACGATTGGACCTTCAACGCTGTTTTGGTAGTGAATCCATCAATTCTTTTATGGACGCCGGGCGCATCGTCGCCGACCGTGCCGATGCCGGCATCTCAAGCAACGACTCCTACAACGACACCCGCGGCAACCTCTTCGGCAGCAGCAACTTCCACGGCGTCGCCCGTGAATAACATGCCAATACTATGAAACAAAGTTCAAAACGGCTTATGAGCGTATTCGTTGCTTTTATCTTCATTGTGGCGGCGTTCGTTTGCTTTTTTGATCTTGTCCAGCCCACGTATAGCGAGGTACAGACGTTGCGGGGGAAGCAGCTTGGCGAACAGAATTATCTCACGAGCCAGACCGCGCTCGTGAAACAGGTGCAGACGACCCTCAACACCTATCAGAACGAAGCACAGGGGGCTGCGAACGTAAGTTTAGCAATGCCTTCCGGCGAGGATATTGCGGGAGCGCTCGCGCAGATCCAGGGCATCGCAACAAACAATAATATCAACATAACGGGCGTCACCGTAACAGCCCCCGAGATCCAGGTCAAAAAAACAGGGACATCTTCATCGACGTCACCCATAAAACCGTTGGGCAGTTTCGCATTCAAACTGACGGGATCGGGCAGCTACGAGAGCCTCAAGAACTTTCTTTCAGAAATAGAGACAAATGTCAGGATATTCGACGTGGAGACTTTCTCTCTTCAGCCGATGACCGTAGCGACAGTTCCAGGTTCGAAAACCGCACCGACGCGCGATGCGTTCAACTATTCCATAACCGTCGATACTTATTATCAAACGCAATAATCCATGGCGATCGTCATTGAAGAAGAAAAGAAAAGCAGTAATGTTCTTGCTATCCTCGGATGGCTTGTGGTCCTTGCGGTCATTGGGGCGGCGATCTACTATATCTTTTTTGTTGAGCCGCCCTCGGCCATCATCTTGCCCACGGGAACATTGCAGAACGTCAGTTCTCTTTCGGTGAGTGCTGTCAATCCGGAAGACGTGGTGAACAACGACGAATTCCAGGCGCTGAAACAATATATCTCTGAGCCGACATCAACCGGCCCGGTACCCGTGGGACGGCAGAATCCGTTCATTGCGCCGTAACTTCGATTCAAGATTGGGGAGATAAGATTCAGGAATGATCCTTTCTGAATCATGAATCATGATTCTTGGATCTTTTTAAACCATGATCATTTCTATCATTGCGGCGATAGGCGAAAATCGCGAACTTGGTTTTCGGGGCAGCATACCATGGCATCTGCCTGAGGATTTCAAGCGGTTCAAGGAATTGACCATAGGACATCCGGTCATCATGGGGCAGAGGACTTTCGAGTCGATCGGCAAGCCGCTTCCCGGTCGGACGAATATTGTTCTTACGAAAAGCCTGGATTTTTATGCGGATGGCTGCCGTGTGGTGCGTTCGCTTGATGAGGCGCTGGATATTGCAAAAAAATCAAACGAAGCTTTTGTCATCGGTGGTGGACAGATCTATCATCTTGCCATGCCTGTGGCACGGAAATTGTATCTCACCCAGGTGCATGGCAAATTTGAGGCCGACACTTTTTTCCCCGAATGGAGCGATGCTGAGTGGCGCCTTGTGAGTTCGGAGCCGTACACGAAAGATGGAAGGAACGCATTCGATTATGATTTCTGCGTCTATGAAAGAAAATAGAGAATACGATCAGTAAATTTGCCCGCGCAGATATTTTTATCGGTCCATTCATATGAATGGACCGATAGTTGTCCTTCTATGGAACTGGCGGGATCCAGAAAATCTTGGCGTCGAAATCACCCCTTCTTTTCCTCTATGAACTTTTTCCATGAATCGGTGGTGAGGCCGCCGGTCGGAGCGAGTTCTGCTTTGATCGTAGGATGCGGATTATATCCCTCGATCTTGGCAAATTCGGGCTTGAACTCATCAACGGTTTTGAATGACGGATCGAGAATGAGCTTCGGCAACGGTTTCGGTTCGCGCGAGAGCTGTTCTTTCACGGCGTCTTTGTGAGTATCGTAAATATGGACATCACCGAACGTATGAATAAACTCGCCGGGCTGATTGCCGGTCACTTGTGCGAGGATCGCGGTAAGAAGCGCATAGCTTGCGATGTTGAACGGTACGCCGAGGAACGTGTCGGCAGAACGCTGATAAAGATGGAGCGATAATTTTCCGTTCTTCACGTTGCACTGCCACATGTTGTGGCAGATCGGGAAGCGGCACGCCTCTTCGGGAAGCGCCATTTCATAAAGATATTCCGGATCCCATGCTGAAATGAGCGCGTTATGCGCGTCGGGATCCTTTTTGAGATCATCCACGAGCCACTGGACCTGGTCGACGGTCCGGCCGTTCTTGCCTGGCCAGCGGCGCCAAAGTTCACCATAAATATGCGGCAGTTCGCCGCAGGTTTTTGCGAACGTTTCGTCGCCCGCGATCTTTGCAATGAACTCATCTTTTGTGAGCGGCGCCAGTTCGCCGCGATCCATCTTTTCGCGGTAGATCTTGTACGGATAATCGTCCCAAATGTGAACGTTATTATCCACAAGATATTTGATGTTCGATTGGCCGGACAAGAACCACGCGAGCTCATAGAGCACGCCCTTCCAATAGACTTTTTTTGTCGTGAGGAGAGGGAATCCCTTGCTGAGGTCGAAGCGGAGTTGGCGTCCGAAGACGCTCCACGTGACCGCTCCGGTTCCTTTATCCTCCTGCCGCTCACCATGATCCAGAATATCCTGGAGCAGATCGAGATATTGATATTCGGGATGATCGGGATTTATGCGGTTGGTCATGATTTTTCAGAGAACGTTTATTCTATATTAAATACTTTCTCGGTACCGTAGTATTCCGGCCAGTGCGCGTTATAAAAAGCGAACATGCGCGCGAGACGATCCTGGTTGAGCTCCTCACAGCCGACGCTTTGCATGAGCTTCCGCAATTCCGCTTTCGCGTCATCCGCGCGTGCGGGATCTTTTTCGATGGATTCAAACTCGGCGAGATAGCCGTAGCCGGCGTTGCGGTCGATTGTGACGTTTACGTCGGAGAAGCGGAACTCCTGCCGCTCCCGCGACCACTTTGATTGATAGGTGAAGCCCGCGGCAAGGATCGCTTTATCAAGGCCATCAAGCGGGAGATCGACTTTCTCTTCGAATTCGCGTCGGGCAGTGCCGTTTGCGCTCGTTGTGTCATCAATGGATGCTTTCAGAACAAGGAGCACAGCACCGTCGGCTTCGCGCGTGCGGAGCGAGATCTCTTTTGCCTTCGCTGCAATATCCAGAAATCTTGCATGATCGTTTTCATCCTTCAAGACCTCCGCGACTTTCTTGAAGTCGCCGTTACCTTCGAAATAATGATTGAGCTGACGATGAGAGCCGATGCTTTCGAGCGAGGGATCGACTTCCTGCATTTTCGTTTTCAAGCGTTCCGCGCTTTCCGGACTGCCAAGAAGTGATTTTATTTCTATCTCGTAGTGATCGTTCTGCATATTTTTATTTTTCTTTTTTGAGGATGGATCCCTGCTGGAGCCTGTTCCCGCGAAGGCGGAGTCATTATTCTTCTTTCTTTTCGATCTCCTGGTAGAGTTTCGAGGCGAGCGGCGTTTCCTGTCCGGCGTATTTATTCTTCTTCTTGAGATAATAGGGGACTTCCACCTTGCTCGAAACTTCTTCAAAGGTGAACGAGCAGGCGCGCATGCCGGGGTAGAGAAGCACGGGCACAACGCCGAGATTGCCGAGCTCCATCACGGGCTTGCCGCGCCATCCGGGATCGAAGACGGATGCCGTACCATGCACGATGATACCGAGCCGTCCGAGCGAACTTCGCCCCTCGATGCGGCCGACGAGATCATCCGCGATCTCAAGCCATTCGACAGTCGTTGCAAGGACGAGCTCACCGGGCTGGAGCACGATCGCTTCCCCTTCGGGGATCGTAAGGGTTTCCATGATATCCTTCGTTTTTTCCGTATCGTGGATATCGATGCAGGCGATCTTCGATCGGCGGAATATCTGGAAAACGTTCCCGAGATGGAGGTCGAGCGAGCAGGAGCCAAGCTGGGTCTCGAAATCCGGCGCCGGCGTCAGCTTGATGCGCCCATCCGCAAGGGCTTTTTTGATGTCCCGATCTGAGAGGATCATGGGAATATTATAGCGTGGGAATAAGGAAAAGGAAATCCAAGGTTCGGTTATGAACCATCAGATTCGAAGACTGATAGTGCAGAGATTTCTCGCTGGCTCGGAATGACAGATAAGACAAAATTTATAAAAATCCAATTTTTGTAGTAAGATAAATATATGGTGTAATCTTTCTTCAATTTCTTTCGTTCTTTCGGCCACGGTTTTTTGTGGCCCTTAAAATTAATTTTATCTATTTCCAATGAATTATCCAACAATAGAAAAAGAAGATCCTCAAATTTTCGAAATTCTTAAAAGAGAAGAGCAGCGGCAGAAGGAAGGCATCGAACTTATTGCCAGCGAAAACTATGTTTCGCGAGCGGTACTTGAGGCAATGGGTTCGGTCCTCACGAATAAGTACAGCGAAGGTTATCCCGGAAAGCGTTACTATGGCGGCAATGAGGTGATTGATCAGGCGGAGAATCTTGCCATCAGTCGCGCGAAAGAACTGTTCGGTGCCGAGCACGTGAACGTCCAACCACTGTCGGGTTCGCCGGCGAATCTGGCGGTCTATATGGCGCTCCTCAATCCCGGCGACAAGGTGCTTGGTTTTTCGCTTGACCAGGGCGGCCATCTTTCGCATGGCCATCCGCTGAACTTTTCCGGAAAACTTTATACGATCGTTCCGTATTTTGTGAAGCAAGGAACGGAGATTATCGATATGGATGAAGTCGAGGCGATCGCATTGCGGGAAAAACCAAAAATGATATTGGCCGGATTCTCGGCCTATTCACGATCATTCGAGTGGAAGCGTTTCCGTGAGATCGCCGACAAGGTTGGCGCATTCCTGTTTGCGGACATCGCCCATATTGCCGGCTTGGTTGCGGGAAAGCAATTAGAGAATCCGATACCGTTCTGCGATGTGGTTTCTACGACCACCCACAAAACGCTGCGTGGTCCGCGTGGTGCCATGATCATGTGCAAGGAGCAGTTCGCGGCCGCGATCGATAAATCTGTTTTCCCGGGCGTGCAGGGCGGACCGCACGAGCACATCATTGCCGCGAAGGCGATCGCGTACGGTGAGGCCTTGCGGCCGGATTTTCAGGAATATTCCAAACAGATCATCGCGAATGCGCGGGCATTGGCCGGAGCTTTGCAGGAAAAGGGCTATCGGGTGGTTTCGGGTGGCACGGACAATCATCTCATGTTGATCGATCTTTTTGGGAGTAAGGCTATTACCGGCAAGGAAGGGGAGAAAGCATTGGAAAAGGTGGGCATTTCGATCAACAAGAACATGATCCCGTATGATCCGCGGAAGCCGATGGATCCTTCCGGTATCCGTTTGGGTACGCCGGCTTTGACCACGCGCGGTTGCAAAGAAAAAGACATGCAAACGGTCGCCGACCTGATGGATGTGGCGCTCATGAACCGTGCCGATGATGCCAAGCTTGCGGCCGTGAAGGAGGACGTCAAAAAATTCTCCGTACAGTTTCCGGTTCCCGGAATCGAATAAAAAAACAGACCTATCCCGAAATAGATATCCGAGGAATAGGTTCTAGGTTCTAAATTTAGCGCAAAAACCTCGTTACGCTTTTCCCATGAAGGCGTCCTCTGCGGTATGGGCGTAATGGAAATCGATCGCTTTTTCTATGCGCGAACCATCGACGTTGATGGGATAGATGAGGCCCATTGCGGAATCGGGGCGCGTTGGAATGCGGCCAAGCGAGAGATGCCATGCCATGAAAAAGGCTGGCCGTACGACCCAGTGCGGAACGCGAAGAACTTTTTTATGGAGGAGCTGTCCCATGTCTTTTGCGGTGAGAAATTTCGGCGGAGCGATATTGAAGATCATCGGATTCAAGCCGTCTTTCGGGAGGTCTGCGTCGATCAAAAGTTCCATGATGTGGATCAGATCTTCTTCGTGCACGAATTGTCGTGCCCAAGCGGGGTCTGCCTCAACGACGAACGGTAGGATCTTTTTCAGGAAAGTAATGAGTCCGAACTTGCTCGTGAGGTTCTGTCCTACGGGGCCGGTCACGCTGTTCAGCCGCAGGACGATGGCCCGTGTTGCCGCGTCATGCGATCTTAGGACCGCAACGAGATCGCGTTCGGTTTCAGCTTTTTGATACCCGTACGGATTTTCAGTTTCGGAGATCGGTTCGGTTTCCGTGAGAAGCTTTCCGATATTTTCCGGTTTTGCGCCGTATGCCGAAACGGTGGAGAGATACATAAGCTTCGGTACATTGTGTTCGACGGAGAACGAAAAGACCCGATGGCAGTTATCAAGATTGTTCTTCTGGATCGCTTTCTTTTTACCGTACGGATTGCGTATCTTGAAAGCGCAATGGACGACGGCGTCGATCCGCGCATCTGGCGGCAATCGATCCTCCCATCCCGGGATCGCAAGATCTGCCTGGATCCACGTGATCTTCGGATCGGATTTCATGGAATCCGGTTCAGGAAGCAGGTCGATGCCTATGATGCGCGAGACCGATGGATCCGCGGATAATTTTTTGATGAGAAGGCCGGCGATATATCCGGCACTGCCGGTGATGAGAATTTCCATGCTTCTCAGTATATCACGCTAGGTGACCCAATACCTCTTCGTCGGGTCGCGGGAGTCTTATTTCCCTGCGGCGGTCACAACGGTTCTCAATGTTTTCAGAATGATGAGAATATCGAAGATCAATGAGCGATTTTTGAGATAATAAATATCGTAGCAGAGCCGCTCTTTGGTCTGTTCGGCGGATTCCGTCACGGGGAAGGTGACCTGCGCCCATCCGGTGATGCCGGGCTTCACGATGGTGCGTATGGAATAGTACGGAATGACGTCTTTGAGCTTCTCGTAGAACTCGATGAAATCCGGCCGTGGTCCGACGAAAGATACGTCGCCGCGCAGAAGATTGATGAACTGGGGAAGCTCGTCG
The DNA here is from genome assembly GCA_903944135.1 of uncultured Parcubacteria group bacterium. Lineage (GTDB taxonomy): Bacteria > Patescibacteriota > Minisyncoccia > UBA6257 > 2-01-FULL-56-20 > CAJAQL01. Next base: position 32,708 of record CAJAQL010000016.1, on the reverse strand, counting down.
AGGTGCGTGCTGCGCAGTATTTTTCCGATGCCGGTGATGCGCGTCTTGTCGGTGTCGAGCCAGCCGTTCTTTTCCGCTACCCGCATCGTTCGGAATTTATAGAGCATGAACGTCTTTCCGTTTTTTCCGATGCGGGTCTGGCGATAGATCACGGGTCCGGGCGATGAAAGTTTTACGAACAGCGCTACAAGGAGTTCAATGGGGAGCAGGATCGTTGCGGCAATAAGTGCCAAGAGGAATTCCCCGGCGCGTTTCAGGGAATCGTAATATCTTCCCGCACCCTCGATGTTTTCCAGAAACCATGTTTCTTCAATATCGGTCAGCGGCACCTTGCGCAGGATGCGTTCATAGAGATCCGAGACGTCGATCACGAGCGTTCCTTTTCCGAGAAGCTCATACAGCATCAGCGCAAAGGCGGTTTCTTTTTTCAGGTGGCGCGGTACGGCAATCACATTGGCACGGGATTCTTCGACCGCGCGTTCGAGCGCCTTCGGATCATTCTGCTCGTGGATCCGCTTTACGACGGCATAACCGAACTGCGGATTCTCGTCGATCGTTTTTGCGATCTCTTCCACGACCGAACCGTTGCCAACAAGGACGACCTTGTTCGGCGCTTCCCTCGACGCGAGGAGCGTGTTCGCCAAGCGGCGCCACATGATCTCGATGACGATGAATATGACAAGGAAGATGAACAGATTCGTTTTTGGCGCGATACCGAACGAAGGAATGAAGTAGAAAAGCATGACTGCGACGGTCGCGCTGACGAATATGACGAGCGCAAGCGTTTTCAGGAAATCGATGTTGTTGCGGAGCTGGCGGAGATCGTAGAGGCCCGAGACATAGAAGATCACGATCCAAAGAACGAAGACGATCGTGAAGGGGACGGCGTGGACATCGATGAACTTTTCATAAAATCCCGATCCGTAGCGCAGGGCGAGCGTGGCAAGAAGCGACGCATAGAGCGCTGCAATATCTCCAAGAAAGAGGGAAAAAGTTTTTATGCCAGCTGTCAGTTTCATGGCGAACTTTGTTTTTCTACTATGACATTTTTGCGGATATTTTTCCAGTTCTGCCGAAAAATCGGCAGAAGAGTTACAATTCAGTTATCGTTGTTATGAAAAATATCGTAACCATCGGCGGAGGAACGGGAACGTTCACCGTGCTCACGGCGCTCAAAAAATATCCCGTGCATCTTACCGCAATCGTTTCCATGGCGGATGACGGCGGTTCAACGGGACGGTTACGCGACCAGTATGGCGTTCTGCCGCCGGGCGACGTCCGCCGCGCGCTCGTCGCGCTCTCTGATTCGAGCGATACGATGCGCGAACTTTTCAATTATCGCTTCAATGGCGGCGGCCTGCAGGGGCACAGTTTCGGAAATCTTTTTCTTACGGCGCTTGAAAAGGTCACTGGAAATTTTGCATCCGCAGTCGAGGAGGCGTCGCATATTCTGAACGTGAATGGCGAGGTTGCGCCGGTCACGCTTGATGACGTGCGGCTCTGTGCGCGTCTTGCGAACGGTTCCATTATCCGCGGGGAGACGAACATCGACATTCCGCGCGCGCCGCATCGTTCCCCTATCGAGGAGGTTTGGTTGGAACCCGAAGCACGGATGAACCCGAGCCTGAAGCGTATTTTGAAGAACGCCGATTCCATCATTATGGGGCCGGGCGATCTTTATACCAGCATCATTCCGAACTTCCTTGTGCCGGGCGTGAGAGATGAGATAAAAAGATCGAAAGCGAAGAAGATTTTCATCTGTAATCTGATGACCAAAGCAGGGGAGACCGATGGTTTTTCCGCGGAAGATTTTCTGGCAACCATGGAAAGATATCTCGGAAAGGATGTTTTGGATTTCGTGATCCTCAATAACAAGAAGCCCTCAGAGCGGCTTTTGAGGAAATATCGGCGCGAGGGCGCGGAATTCGTAGCGCCGCCCATTCCGAAAAAGGGCGGCCGGGGCCCCGAATATATCCTCGGCGATTTTATCGATACCGAAACATTCGTCCGCCATGGCCCGCTCAAAAAAATGGGGAAGCTTCTCGTTTCGCTTTGATTTCGTCCGAATCCTTTCCCGTGCACGGGACTGCATGAATTCATAATATGTCGGAGCGGTGATACAATGGGAGCATGCAGATCATCGGCGGAAAGGCGATTGCGTCGGATATTATCGAACGTTTGAAGTCGCGTCCGTTGCCGAAAAGATTTCTCGGCGCGGTTTTGGTCGGTGATGATAAAAGCTCGATCAGCTTCCTGAAGCAGAAAGAAAAGACCGCGAAGGAGCTTGGCGTGGATTTCCGCATGTATCGTTTTCCGAAGGATATAACGAACGATGAACTTCGGGGCGAGGTCGGAAAGATCGCTGCGCATAAAACCTGCGGCGGCGTTATCGTGCAGCTGCCGTTGCCGGAGCATTTGAACCAATATTATGTTTTGAACGCGATTCCAAAGGAAAAGGACGTGGATGTTCTCTGCGGGCAGGCGCTCGGTGCGTTCTATGTCGGTCGGAGCGAAGTTCTGCCGCCTGCCGTCGGAACCGTCAATGAAATAATTTCGACCCTGAACATTGAACTCGAAAATTGTTCCGTCGCTATCGTCGGTCTTGGTATCTTGGTCGGGCGGCCGATCGCGAATTGGATCATGCGGCGCGCGAAGGAAACGATGCTTCTCCGCAGCACGAGCGACCTCATCGCATTGAAAGATGCGGATATCGTTATTACGGGTACGGGGAGAGCGGGCCTTATCTCGCCGGACATGCTGAAAGACGGTGCGAGTGTTATTGATTTCGGTTATGGAACAGTTGAGGGAAAATATTCAGGAGATCTTGACGCGAGGGAACTTGCGGTGCGCGCCGAACGATTGGGATTTTATACGCCAACCCCCGGCGGCACCGGCCCGATCCTTGTCGCAAAATTATTTGAAAATTTCTACGAATTGAACAAGTGACAGAAAATAAGAGAGACGAACTGTTCGCGGGCAGTTATTAAAAAATCATTACATTTGGCAGAGAGGAGAAAATATGAGGATTCTAAATCCTCATATTTTCGATGAGCGAACCAAATGAAGAATTTTTCATTAAAAAATTCTTAAAGATATTTTGACTTCGCAAAGCGTCATTTTATGATGGGTCTATGCAAAAAATGACCCTGGAGATATTGGCGGAGATGATGCAAAAAGAGTTTCTCGCCATAAGAGAGGAATTCAACGCAAGATTCGATAAGTTGGAAGCGCGCATGGATACATTGGAGAAGAGAATGGACAAGTTAGAGCAACGTATGGATGGTCTAGAACAGAGAATGGATAGTTTAGAGTTGCGGGTAGGAAATTTGGAACAGCGTATAGATGCCATTGAAATTCAAATGGATCTTATGGCAGGAGAATTGCATGAGATCAAAGATCGATTGGAAACCGTTGATTCTCGCGCAGACGTGGCAACGCTCAAAATCCACGTCGGGAAGGTCGAAAAAAGATTAAGGGAGAAATTGGCGTAGAACCTATGCCGGGTTTTTGTATTTTTTTGCGATGTTATGCGAGATGCGGGCGAGAACGAAGATGATCACGGCAACGGCAATGATGCCGCTCGCGATCTCGAACGTTCCGGAAAAATCATTCCAGTAATTGCCGACAAGATAGCCAAGCGAGAGGCCCGCGCCAGGTTCTATGATATTTCCGATGAAATCATAAAAGAGAAATGTTGCAATTGGCACTTTGACGAGTCCCGCAAGGAAGTTGGATATGGTGCTGAGGGAGCTCGCGAATCGCGTGGTAAAGACAGTCACGGCGGCGTCGGTCCGGAATTCTTCAGCGAGCTGTTTGAAAAAAGCGAACTTATTAAGGCGGAGTGCGTGCGTTACGGTTGTGCCCCAGCGGCGCGTGATGGCGTAGCCCGAGAGGTCGCCTAGCGTGTTTGCGATGACGGCGATCGCGAGCGACAGCCAGAAATTGAAATAGTTCTGGCTCGAGAATGCTCCCACGGCGAGAAGCATCGCGTTCACCGGTAATGGCAGGAGAAGGGCTCCGCTGTAAACGATAGCGAAGAGCGCAGCATATTTATAGAGAAGAAGCCACGAAAGAAGCGAGGAAAGAATATCCATTATGTCGAGGAGGTGTTCGCTTCCGGTGCGGATGAGGATGCAAAAAATTGCCGTACGGTGTTCTGGACTTCGACGAGGGTCGAAGATGGGGTCTGACGGATATCTTTGGCAAACTTATTGATGGTCATTTTTGGATATGCCGGATCCGATATGGAAAGCCGGTTCTTTAGATAGTCCGGGGGCATCTTGAAAAATCCATTGAGATAATCGAAGGTCATCCATGAACGTATGGTATCTGCATCATTTGCAATAAGGAGAGGATGGTTCCTTAGGGCGCTCGTCATCGCCCGGTGCGTCGCGATAAGCTCCTCGCGTTGCAGTGTCCGATATTGCCGCACAAAGAAGAAAAGCAGGACGGCCAGAATAACGCCGAGCGTGGCGACGATCCAATCAATAAAATGTCTCTCGTTTTTTGGTTTTTGAGACATGGCGTTGCGATATCTTTATGATTTCAGAATTTCGACGAGCGCGATCTCGAGCGGCGTTGCGGCGAACGGGGAATAGCGCATTTCGGAGTAGGCGCGGATGAGCGCTTTTTCAAATGCAACCAAGAATGCGACATCGGCGATCTTCCCGAGTTCTTGCATGATCTCCGCTTCGTCCCTGGTCAGTTCGCGTTCGAATATCTTTTTGAGTTCGGGATTCAGTTTCAGGGAAAGAACCTTGCGGAGATAGTGGATGAGGTCTTTTGTGAATTGGACGGGGTTACCGCCTTCCTCGTTCAGAACCGAAAGATAAGCAAGGGATGCCGGAAGATCTTTTTTCAGGATGAGAGCGGCGAACTCGGCGATCTTTGCGAGGCCGGTGCGGCCCGTGATGCGTTCGACGTCCGCAAGAGCGATCGTTCCGCCGAGCGAGGCGATCTGATCAAGAAGCGATTCTGCGTCGCGGACACTGCCTTCCGCAATCGCGGCAATGAGTTCAAGCGCCGGTTCCTCGATCTTTATCTTTTCCGCTTTCGCTTCCGTTGCGAGCTTTTTCACAATTGCTTCTTTCGTGAGTTTTTTGAATATGAAACGTTGGGCCCGCGATGTGATGGTCGGCGGAAGTTTTTCATATTCGGTCGTCGCGAGCACGATGACCGCATGTTTCGGCGGTTCCTCGAGAGTTTTCAGAAGCGCATTCCATGCGGCGCCAGTCAGCATGTGCGCTTCGTCGATGATGTATACTTTCGATCCTCCTGATGCCGGCGCAGTGCGGATGTTCTCTTTCAGGTTGCGGATCTCATCGATGCCGCGATTCGAGGCTGCATCGATCTCAATCACATCAAAAGAGTTTTGTGCATCGATCTCGCGGCAGGCCGCGCAAACGTTGCACGGTTCACCGAGTTCCGCGAATTTGGGATCGGTCCGGCGTTTTTCGCAATTCACCAGTTTCGCGAGAAGCCGGGCCGTGCTGGTCTTCCCGGTACCGCGCGGGCCGTAAAAGATATAGGCCTGTCCGATGCGTCCGGCTTTCGCCGCATTTTTAAGGATCTGAACATTGGTTTCCTGGCCGAGAACATCTTCCAGCTTCTTGGGGCGATATTTACGGTAAAGCGCTTGTGCCATATGTGGATTATTATAGAGCTGATTGTGAAAATAGGCCATATAAAAAGCATTTTTATCGGAGTCGGATCCGTGCTTATAAAAGAATTCCCAGGGAGCGACGAATGCCGCGCCCTGGGTTTATGTTGTTCCGACCGACCTAGAAGAGCGGGTGGAGGAGAAAAAACAGGCCTGCAACGCCACTTATGGCGACTCCGATCCAGATAGCCACCTTTACGGCCAATGGAAACGGTTTCGATGCCGGACCAATGGATTCAAACGTTGAGCTACCCCCTTTCTTCGTTAAGAATCATATCTCTTATTTTTTATTTTGTCAAATTTCATTGCGCGCCGCATTGAAAAATAAGGAACGAAATGTTTTGATAAGAAGGTACCATGGCATACGAACTGCAAACGGAAAAGTTCAGCGGCCCGCTCGAGAAATTACTCGAGCTGATCGAGGCGCAAAAGATGGACGTGAGCGAGGTGAGCATGGCGCATGTCACGGAAGATTTTCTGCGCTACATCGAAAATCTGAAGGCAGTGCCGCCGGAGGCGGATGTGAGCGAGGAGGGCATCGCATCGGCCTTCCGTGAGGATCTGCGGCTCATCGCCGATTTCATTACGGTTGCGAGCAAACTTATTTTTTTGAAATCGAAGTATCTTTTGCCGGGGCTCGCGCTTTCGGACGAAGAGGAGGCCGACATCAAAGACCTTGAGGATCGGCTGAAGATCTATCGCGAACTGAAACCGGCGCTCCGTATCATTGCGAAGCTATGGCGCGAGAGCCATCGGTCGTACAGCCGGCAATACTTCATCGGGCATGGCGGCGGACTTGCGGCGCAGGCGAAAGTTTTCTATCCGGGCGGCAACGTGACGCCAGCGGCGCTCGCGGGTTCTTTGGATAGGATCTTCGATGCCATCAAGACGTACGAGCTGGAAACGCAGACCATCAAGGAGAAGATCGTCACGCTCGAGGAGAAGATCGCCGAGGTGACGGCGCGGATCGAGCGTGAGGGGAACATCAATATTTCGAGTCACGATCATAACATCTCGCGGGCCGACACCATCCTCCTTTTTTTGGCGGTCTTGCATCTTGCCCGCGATGAACGGGTTTCCCTGAAGCAAAACGGAATTTTTTCTGATATACTAGTCGAAAAGAAATGATTTTCGTCATCCTCCGCGGAGGCGGAGGACCCGTGCTTTTAAAAAGCATGGACCCTCGCCTTCGCGAGGGCGACTAATATTTATTAAAATCCATGTCTGATCTTGAAAAAAAACTCGCAGCACTTGAAGCATTGCTTTTCATTCACGGCGAGCCGGTGACCTACAAAAAAATAGCGTCGGTTCTCGCGGTCGAAAAAGAGGAAGCCGAAAAACTCGTGGAAGAATTAAAAAATCGCCTTGAAGATCCCGTGCGGGGTCTCCAGCTTATTTCCGATCGTGAAAAAGTCCAGCTTGCGACGAAGCCGGAATGGAACACCATTCTTGAAAGCTTCGTGAAGGAAGAGCTCACGGAAGATCTTTCTCCGGCGAGCCTTGAAACGCTTTCGATCGTCGCGTATCTCGGCCCCATTTCCCGCCCCCGCCTCGAATATCTGCGTGGCGTGAATTCGTCCGTGATCCTTCGAAGCCTCATGATCCGCGGCCTCGTCGAGCGGTTTCAGGATCCGGAACATGCTTCAGGATTTTTATATCGTTTGACCTTTGACGCCATGAAGCATTTGGGTATACAACAAAAAGAAGATCTTGCGGACTTTTCGAAGTTTCAGGAACTGTTGAAAGTGTTCGATGCTACTGCGGAAAGGGAGCAGGTCATTTCGCCTGTCTCGCCGACGTCCGAGCCGGAAAGTTCGGATGGCGGAACCATTTCGCCGGAGCCTTAGTCTTGCGGATAGATACTCGGTCGCGCGGGAGAAAACAAGAGCATGGCGAAAAACTATTTTGGGAAAATAGCCTTTGTGGGCGCGGTGGTGATCCTCGCGCTCATTTCGCGCGCGGCATATCCGCATCTCTATGCCGTAGCAACGGGGAGTTCCGCGAGCGATACGCCGTCATCTGCGACGGTTCCGCAATTCGTGCTTCCGGCGCTTTCTCTTGAGGATGTCTCCAATGTATCCGCCTCATCATCCGAATTGTCCGGAAATTCCGGCAATGTGAACGTCGGTGCGGTTTCGGGAGGATCGTTCGCGGGGTCGTCTGCCGTTGCGAACGGCGGCGCCATCTCCGTTGTTCCGACCGGTCCCGTCGCTGATTCTGCATTCTCACGTGTCGGCGGCACCGCACCGCCGGATCTGGCCGTGGAAGCGGGTCTTGTTGCCGATCTTACGACCGGGACGCGTTTTATGTCCGAGAACGCTACGGAGCGTTGGCCGCTTGCTTCGGTCACCAAACTTATGACCGCAACCATTGTGCTTGATAAATTAAGCCTGGCGCAGAAGATAACGATCACCCAGGATGCCTTTGATGCCGATACTTCCGAAAAAACGCTTCGTGTCGGAGATACGTATACCGTTCTCGATCTTCTGCATTTTCTCCTTTTGCCGTCATCGAACGTCGCTGCGGAGGCATTGGCGGGGGCTTATGGCAGGGATCAGTTTATAACGGAAATGAACCGGCGCGCGGCGGCATGGGGGATGAATGATACGAGCTACGCAGATCCATCCGGTCTTGCGGTTGGGAGCCAATCGACCGCTGCCGATCTCGTGCTCTTGGCGCAGAAGGTATATACCGGCTATCCGGAAATACTCCAGATCACTCGGACGCCGCAGGTTACTGCTACTGAGATAAGTTCAGGAAAACAGGTCGTCGTGAAGAACATCAATGAATTTTCGGGTGAGGCCGATTTCATCGGCGGGAAAACGGGGTACACCGATCAGGCGGACGGGAATCTGCTTTCGCTTTTTTCCGACAACGGTCATCCCGTTGTCGTCGTAGTGCTCGGTACGGATGATAATGCACGGTTCACGAATACCGAGGCGCTCTATGATTGGTTCACGAAAAATTTCCGGTCATGACCTATTTTACGAATCCTATTATTTCGGAGGCCGTCAGGGTCATGGTTCTTACCATGATCTCGTTCATTGTTGCGTTGATCCTGGCGCCGCTCTGGTTCCGGGTTTTGAAAAAATATCGGTTCGGGAAACATCTGCGGGAGGCATCGGTTGCGCCGATTTTTTATCAGTTTCATAAGAACAAGGAAGGCGTCCCGACGGCGGCTGGCGTCATTATCTGGGGAACAGTCGTGATCCTTGCCGTGTTCTTCGGCGTCATGGGGATCTTTTTTGACGGCATGTGGCATTACTTCAACTTCATTAGCCGTCCGGAAACGTATCTGCCGCTTACGGCGCTCGTGATCGCCGCGGTCCTCGGTTTTATCGATGATTGGCTTGGCGTACTCCATATCGGCGGCGCATCGGGTGGCGGTCTCACGGTACGGTGGAAATCGGTGGTGTATGTCGGTCTCGCATTGGTTGGAGCATGGTGGTTCTATGTTCGTCTTGGCTGGGATGTCCTGAATGTTCCGTTCTTCGGCAATGTCCAGATCGGCATCTGGTATATCCCCATATTCATTTTTATTGTTTTTGCCTCGGCGTTCTCCGCGAACGAGACCGACGGTCTCGACGGATTGTTGGGCGGCGTTTCGCTCTTCGCATTTTTTGCGCTCACGGCCGTTTCCTTTTCGCTTCATCGATACGATCTCGCCGCATTCTGCGGTGCGATGATCGGGGCGCTCCTGGCGTTTCTTTGGAACAATATCTATCCGGCGAAGTTCTTTATGGGGGATACGGGATCGATGTCCCTCGGTATCACGATCGGCGTCGTGGCAATGCTTACCAATACGGCGCTTCTCTTGCCGTTCTTCGCGGTCATCCTGGTCATCGAATCAATGTCGGTCATCATCCAGATCACTTCGAAAAAACTGCGTCATGGGAAGAAAGTATTCCGTTCTTCGCCGATCCATCATCATTTTGAAGCTCTTGGCTGGCCGGAATCCCAGATCACGATGCGCTTCTGGATCATTTCTGCGGTATTCGTCGCATTAGGCCTTGCCATCTTCTTCGTTTCGAGAATGATATGAGGTTTTTTATTCCAGGCGAAATCTACCCCGAGAATTTTTGAGGGACGAGGGATATGAATATTTTTTGATCATTTTTTGTCGGATAAGATCACGCAGGGATCTCGATCATGAAAGAAGTTGTTTTATAAAAAACGGGCCCCACATGGCGTGGGGCCCTTTTGAAAAATTAAAACTGATGGAGCTGGCTGGATCGTTAGAGCCGTTCTCCCGCGACTTTCGCAAGATGCGAACGCACGGACTCGTTAAGCGTGATGTGTCCGAACGCTTCGTCACCGCACATGCCCTCGATAACATGGGTCAGGCCATTGTTGCCTGCGTCCAATGAATCGGTTGCCACTTGCGTGACGTCACCGGCAAGGATGAACTTCGCTCCTTCTCCGGCGCGCGTAATGGCCGCCTTGGCTTCTTCCGGGGTGAGGTTCTCGGCCTCATCCACCAGAACGTATTCATCCTGCAGGGTGCGTCCCTGAAGGTAATTGATGGTTTCGATGCTGATCTTGCCGGATTTGAGTAGGGCAGAGACATCGTATTTCGGCTTCTTCTTGTCTCCCGATGCGGAGCTCTTCTGGATCGCCTTCAATGCATCCTTGATGGGTTGCGTCAACGGGTCCACCTTTTCTTCCAGAGTCCCCGGGAGAAATCCGAGCGTCCGGCCAAGTTCCACGTTCGGGCGGTAGACCAAGAGTTGAGAGTATTGATCTGTCGCACATAGTTCAAGGCCGACATAGCACGGGAGAAGCGTTTTTCCGGTTCCTGCCGCTCCCGAAAGTGTGACGCACGTGATGGAGGGATCACGCAACAAGGCCAGTTCGAATGCCTGTTCGATATTGCGGGGTTGAATTCCGCAGCCGGGTTGCGGCGGTTGTGGTTTCTGGACGTTGACGAAACGCGATGTTCCATCGGCGTTAACCTTGTGGATCGCAAGAACCGTTTTTTCCCCGCACGCGAAAATGCAGCACTCGTTCGGGAAAAGGCTCGGCGTGGCGATGAGCCCATCAAGAGAATCCCTGGAAATCCCTGCGGGACCGCTCTGACAGAGCAGGCGGGCGAATTCCTGGAAGCTCCCTTGGCTCACCGGGATGGTGATCACGCCGGAGTAGATCTCGCTGGCGCTCCGTACCACTTTGTTGTGGCGGTAGTCATCTGCGAGGATGCCGTGCACGGAAGCTTTTGCCCGAAGGCTGGATCTCTTCGAAACGACACGAACTTCCGTAACGGAGAATCGCTTGATGATGGTTTCGGCGGCATCGGGTTCCAATTTTCCTGGAGCCTTCTGCTTCTTGGACTGCTTTTGCCGGATGAGATTTTGCCATCTTGCCGCGGTGCATACGATCATGTAGTCGCTCGTGGTCGGCCGAAGAGATGAGTTCGGGGGCGTGTAAGCGTGGTCATCCACGATGATGACGCCTCCATCGGGCGTGGCAACCCCTTTTTTCAGATTGCCTTTGGTGCCCAGCTCGGCGAGGATATCGAGCGTTTCGCGCCCGTATGGTTTCGCCTCCAGCCTATCGATGATATGCGGGAGGATGACGACTACGTTATCAGCGAAGTGAAGTAGCATCTTCGAATCGCTGGCAGACGGCGTTTCGTCGATAATGAATGCCTTTGCCATGGGAGGCCCCTTTCAGATGTTGGTGAGGTGCCGGTTCAGTTTTTAAATTCAAAAACTACCTGCAGTTTAGGCCTATTTTTTAAAAAGTAAAAGAGGGGCTTCGCGGCGTGGACGCTCGCGGAAGCGAACCCGCGGTTCACTCGGTGTCCCTTACAAAGTGGGCGGCACAGGATTCGGACCTGTGACCTCTTCGGTGTAAACGAAGCGCTCTAACCAACTGAGCTAGCCGCCCATAATAACAAAGAAGCAAATTGCTTTACCATTGCGTGCGATGTTCCTATTCTAGCGAGAAATCCGTTTTTTTCCAACTATATTCGCGATCCATCCGCCACCTTGTTGAAAATATCTCGATGAGGTATCCTAAAAACAAGAAAGCGGACTTTCTTTTTTATTTGCCTTTCGTATAGACTTATTATCCATGATCGTTTTTCAAGGAGTCTCTAAAAAATTCAATAGCGGCGACCAGACGGCACTTGAGGATGTGACGTTTGAAGTTGACCCCGGCGAATTCGTTTCGCTTGCAGGGAGATCCGGCGCAGGGAAGTCCACCATTATCAAGCTCTTGATCGGCGAGGACAAACCCACCAAGGGACGTGTTTTTTTCGGCCAGTATGAAGTGAACAAATTGCACGACAAGGAACTTCCGGCATTCCGTCGGCATATCGGCGTCGTTTTTCAGGATTTCCGGCTCTTGCCGACGAAAAGCGCCTATGAAAACGTGGCGTTCGCTCTTGAGGTGGCGGGTCGCCCCCAGCGCGAAATCGAGGAACTTGTGCCGCAGGTGCTCGACATGGTCGGACTCGCCGACAAAATGAAGAATTTTCCGAACGAGCTTTCCGGCGGCGAGCGCCAGCGCGTGGCGATCGCGCGCGCGATGATCCATCGTCCGGAGGTCGTGATCGCCGATGAGCCGACCGGCAATCTCGATCCGTTCCATACGTTCGAGATCGTGAAGCTACTTGAAAAGATCAACGAGCTCGGCACGACGGTACTCTTGGCGACGCACGATAAAGAGGTTATCAATAGCCTGGAGCGCCGCGTGATAACGCTTGATCGCGGCAGGATCGTCCGTGATGAGAAAAAAGGAAAATATATACTTGTATAAACCATGTTCACCATCATCTCGCGCATTTTCCATTTCGGTTTCAAGAATTTCTGGCGGAACGGCTGGCTCACGACGGTCACGGTCATGATCATGACGCTCGCGCTCCTCGTTTTTTCGTGGCTCATTTTCTTCGGGGTCGTGACGAGCCGTGCCGCCGCGTCCATCGAGGATAAGATCGATATCAGCGTTTATTTCAATACCAACACGTCGGAAGATGAGATATTGAGCATTCAGCAATCGCTTGAAGGCCTGTCGCAGGTGCAGAGCGTGGATTATATCTCCCGCGATCAGGCGCTCGCGATCTTCAAGCAGAACCATGCCGGCGATACGACGATCACGCAGGCGGTGAACGAGCTCGATACGAATCCGCTCGAGGCGTCGCTCAATATCAAGGCGAAAAACCCGAGCCAGTACGGCGCAATCGCCGATTACCTGAACTCAAGCGACCTTTCGCAGTATGTTGATTCTGTGAGCTACACCCAAAACCAGAGCGTGATCGATCGGTTGGCGAAGATCGTGAAGACCGTCGAGGTCGGCGGCGTCATCGTTATGATCGTGTTCGCGCTTCTCGCGGGATTGGTCGTTTTCAACACCATCCGGCTCGCGATATATTCCAGCCGTGAAGAGATCGGCGTGATGCGCGTCGTGGGTGCTTCCAACGCGCTGGTCCGCGGTCCCTTCGTCGTCGAGGGAACTCTCTGCGGCGCGATCGCGGCATTGCTTTCACTCATTATTTCCGCGCCCATTCTTTTTGCCATAAATCCCTATCTGAACATCTTTATCCCGGGCATGGATCTGTTCCAGTATTTCCTGTCCCATATCGTTGCGCTTTTCTTCTATATTTTATTCTTTGGCATTGTCCTCGGCGCTGCTTCGAGCTTCGTTGCAGTCAGAAGGTATTTGAAGAATTAGCTTAAAATTTGAGATATGAGACACGAAGTATGAGATACGAATAATTTATTCGTACTTCGTATCTCTTTTTCAAAAATCCAGTAAAATCAAGCATTTTAGGCCGAAAAAATTTTAGATTTTTTTAATCTTCGGTGTGCATACTTAATGGTATGCGTATTCTTCTCATTGAAGACGAGCGGGAGATTGCGGAATTTATCATACGCGGTTTGCGCGCCGAACGGTTTGCCGTGGATTGGACGAGCACTGGAGAGGAAGGACTTGGATGGGCCAAAGTGAACGATTATGATGTCGGTGTTTTTGACGTGAAGCTTCCGGGTATGAGCGGTATCGATGTTTGCCGCGCGCTTCGTGAACGGAAGAAGGAATTTCCCATTATTATGCTGTCCGTCACGAGTGATGCCATCACGAAAGTCGGCGCATTGAATGCCGGCGCCGATGACTATCTCTCGAAGCCGTTCTTCATGGCGGAACTTCTCGCGCGCATGCGGGCACTTTTGCGACGCGAACACCGGACGATCAATCCGATTCTGCGCATAGCTGATCTTGTTCTTGATGTTGCGAGTCATACGGTCCAGCGCGGAAAGAAGAACATTCGTTTGAACCGGAAGGAGTTTTCGCTGCTCGAGTATATGATGCGACATGCTGGAACAACCTTAACGCGCGGCATGATCCTTGAGCATGTGTGGGACATGAATGCTGATCCATTTACCAATACGGTTGATGTTCATATTCGCTTTCTGCGTCAAAAGATCGATGAGGGCCATAATATCAAGCTTATCAAAACGGTGCATGGTTACGGCTATAAAATAGAGGTCTGACAATAAAATCACATGCCGGTTTTTATGGTGGTAAATACTGTTATCGCGCTTACGGCTCTCATTTTTGGGGCTTTTACACTCCGCCATGAGCCAAGGAACGTTGCGTATCAATCGTTTTTTATTTTTACTGCGGGCGTCGCGCTCTCGGCGTCGGCAAAACTATTTTTTCAGGAAGATAAAAATTTCTTGGTGTTTCTTTTTGTTTGGTGGGGATTCGATCTGATGATACTGGGGATTTTTTCTTTAGCGGGCGTTTCTCCTGACGGGAAACTCCAATCATGGTCCGTCCTGCCGCTTGTATCGTGGTTTATCCTTTTTATCTCGATACCGGTATTGCTCGTTGCGTCGTCGTTTTGGACAAACCCGGATTCATTTTTTTGGCGGCACTATCATGACATTTTTCCAATTCTTGCTATTTTTGTCGCCCTCTATCTCATTATTAGTTTTCTTTCATGTGCGCGTTATCATGAAAATAGATTTGGGTTGCCATTTCATGTTGTGCGAAGTTTGATCTTTGTAGTATCGTTCAGTGCCTCGGTGATATGCGTTTCCGACTTGATACTGCCCGATTTCGGTATCTATCGTTTTTCAACTGTCAGCAATTTTGTCGCCCTCGTCGTCCTTGTGATCGGTGGTTATGGCATCGCGTACTACGATGTCGGGAATGGTGGTCTTGTCCTGCGAAGAGGAATTCCATATTTTCTGTCTCTCGTCATGGTTGCGGTCATTTTTTTCAGTATAGAATTTGGCATTGAAAAATTTTTCTATCAGAACGATGAAGTGGTCGATATTGCCGCTTCGGTCGTCGGTGCAATCGCTTTTTGCCCATTGCGCGATTTTTTCAATAAAGTCACCGATAAAATATTTTTCAGAAATTCCTGCCGTTTTCTCGATGCTACCAGAGAATTTGGCGAACGATTGAATACGTCTTTTGATCGAAAAACGCTCCTTGCTGCAATTGCCGGATTTCTTCATGCGAGTATCCGGCCGACCGAAACGGTGTTCTTTGCCGTGACGGAAAATTCAAAAGAAACGACATTTATTTCGGGACTCGCAAGACCAGCCGTCGCCGTCGCTGATTATGGCGCTCTCGCCGCACTTTTCCTTGATCGGTCACCGCGGGATATCGTCGTTTCGGATGCCATGCGTCTCTTTCGTGTGAATCATGGCGTTTCTGATGAGAAGGGTGCCTATGAAGAGATCAAGAAATGTGCCGCCCGACTTGGCGTTGCTGCTATCGTTCCAATCTCCGCCCGGGGGAACATAAAGATGATTATGATGGTTGGGCATAAATGCTCTGGGGCACTGCTGAGCAAGGATGATGTCGAACTGCTCGGTATTGTGACCCGTCGAGCCGGGATTGCCATTGAGAATTTCGAGCTGCGCGAGTTGATGGATCAACAGACCGAAAAGTTCGAGGAGCGCGTTACGGATCGGATCAAGCGGCTGAAAAATATGTACGAATCGCAATCAAAATTCCTGGCCGATGTCTCCCATGAGTTCAAGACACCGCTTGCTATTCTTAAGATGCATGCCAGTGTGTTTGCGGCCAGCAGGGATGCTGAGCAGAAAAAGGCGTGGTATGTCATGGACACGACGCTTGATAGGCTTTCCCGTTTGGTCGGAAATATTTTGGATGTTGCGAGGACGAGCTCATTGCATGAGGGGCAATGTCATCAATATGTCGCCGTGAAAGATCTGCTTTTTGATGCGCGAGATGATTGTGCGCTTCTCGCCGAGGACAAAGGCATCCATCTCCATGTTTCAAGCGAGTCAATGTTAGTGTCGGGAGAGCGTGATAAATTGATGGAGGTGGTCTTAAATCTTTTGAGCAACGCATTGCGACATACGCCTGCTGGCGGATCGATCGTGCTTGCGGCGTGCATGGTTGAAGGCGAAGCAGAAATTACCGTTTGCGATACTGGTTCGGGCATCTCGCGGGAAAACCTACCTCACATTTTTGAGCGTTTTTATCGGATCGGCGAGAGTGATTTTACGGGAACGGGCATCGGATTGTATCTATGCCGCCAGATCGTCGAAGGGTACCGCGGGACGATTGCCGTGGAAAGCCAGCGCGGTAAAGGAAGTTGTTTTACCGTCCGTTTGCCGCTTTCTACCGGTGAACCGTGAGCGCGCCTAAAAAGATTCAGGAATGATTTTCTTGATTTCTACGTCCTGAATCTTTGATCTGAAATTTGGGCAATCGTGCTATAATAAATATAATGTACACTATCCCTCAGGAGAAAATTTCTATGATTTATTCACAAATGGACGGAGATCTCGTACTCGATAATCCTGAAAAGTATTATGTGTTGAGAATAAAAGATCTTCCGCAGGAAGATAAGCCGCGCGAGAAGTTGGTGAAATATGGTTCATCTCATCTTTCCGTTGGCGAGCTCCTTGCCATTGTGCTTGGTGTTGGCACCAAGAAAGAGGGTATCTTGGCTATGTCTCAGCGACTCATGAAGGAATATGGCGGTGCGGATATTGTTCATGAAAAAAATCCCAAAAAGATCGAAGCTTTATTCGGTATCCCGCTCGCAAAGGCATGCCAAATCGTTGCATGTTTCGAGCTGGGGAGGCGATTTTTTGAGTCGCCGGCGACACAGAAACTTGTTGAGCTTAGGACGGCAAGCCAGGTTTTTGAATATGCAAAGGATATGAGAAATCTTCCGAAAGAATGTTTGCGCGGACTTTATCTTGATGCCCGATATCAGGTGATCCATGACGAGGTTATTTCACTCGGAACATTGACGTCGAATATCATCCATCCGCGGGAGGTTTTTCGCCCGGCGCTTGAATACTCGGCTTCCGCGGTGATCCTTATTCATAATCATCCGTCAGGCGTTGCGACGCCCTCCGATGCAGATATTGCGATCACGCGGCAGATCGTCGCGGCGGGGAAGATGATCGGCATCGGGGTCTTGGACCATCTGATCGTAACAAAGCAGAAATTTGAGAGTGTGCCGGTAGAATATTAATTTCTTTGGATCAATCATGAATATCGGTTCTCGAAAAAATACAGATCGGAGCGGTCAGGCGATGCTTTTGGCCGTACTTACGCTTGGCGCGACGATGCTCGGGGCAACGACGATCGCGGGGCTTTTGATGCTGTATCAGATACGGCAGACTACGGATTTCGGACATTCGGCGCAGGCGATCTTTGCGGCCGATGCGGGAACGGAATGGGCTCTTTATAGCCAGATTAAACAGCAGAATGTTCCATTGCCGGGCGATCCTCCTGGAGCGCTTTCGGATGGCGCGGCGCTTACGGCAACGTGCTATGATGCTTCAAATGCGGAAACGCCCTCTTGCGTTGCAACAACGTCCGCCTATGCGATCTCGATAGGTTCATCGGGAGGTACGCGTCGCGCTTTCCTTGCGACTTTCGGAAATGCCACCGGAACGTTGCCATAGGATGTTGTGCCGTATTATCGAACCAGAATTTGGACCCAGAAAGGCAGGGGGTTCCGTGTCCTTCCTTCGTCCCGATGTGGCATTTTGGATGGGCGCAACGCGGCGCTGGATGACATTGCGATTGCCGGAATGAAATCAACATTATGGATAAAAAAGCCGCAGAACAAAGGATCGTTAAATTACGGAAGGAGATCGACCGCTACCGCTACGCGTACCACGTGCTCGATGAATCGCTGATTTCCGATGCCGCGCTCGATTCATTGAAGAAGGAACTGTTCGACCTCGAGACCGAATTTCCCGATCTGATAACGCCGGATTCTCCGACCCAGCGGGTGGCGGGAAAGCCGCTCAAGGAATTCGCAAAAGTGAGACATATCGAGCGGATGACATCGTTCAATGATGCGTTTTCGGAGGAGGATATGCGGGATTGGTTCGAACGGTTGGAAAATTATTTAAAATCCCCGGTCGTTGATCCCCGGTCAAGGGTCGCTCCTTTTTATTGCGAGCTGAAGATCGACGGTCTTGCGATCGAGCTGGAATACGAAAATGGCGTTTTTGTCCGCGGTTCCACGCGCGGCGACGGCATGATCGGCGAGGATGTGACTCAGAATCTCCGCACGGTGGAAGCGATCCCGCTTAAGCTTTTTTCGATCGAAGAGATCAGGAAAAATCTCAAAGACCTGCATCTTGATCCCGACCAGTATGACTTGGCTGTCCGTCGCCTGATCGTCCGTGGCGAGGTGTTCATCACGAAAAAAATATTTGCGGCCGTGAACCGTGAGCAGGAGAAAAAAGGATTGAAGCCGTACGCCAACCCGCGGAACATCGCGGCCGGATCGCTCCGCCAGCTCGATCCGAAAGTGACCGCCGCACGGCACCTGGACTCCTGGCAATATGATATCGTGACCGACATCGGCCAGACCTATCACGAGGAGGAGCATCTTCTTTTGAAAGCTTTCGGATTCAAAACGAATCCGCATAATCGCCCGGCGAAGAATTTACAGGAAGCGTTCGCATTCCGGGACCATTGGGCGGAGCCTGTGCGGCGGGAGAAGTTGGATTACGAGATCGACGGTACGGTCGTTATCGTGAACGATAATGCGACCTTTGCGCGCGCCGGCATCATTGGCAAGGCGCCGCGCGGTGCGATGGCGTATAAGTTCTCGCCGCGGGAAGCGGAGACGGTCGTGGAGGATATTGCGGTGCAAGTCGGCAGAACGGGAGTCTTGACGCCGGTTGCCGTGATGCGACCCGTGAACGTGGGCGGAACGACGATCACGCACGCAACGCTCCATAATGCTGACGAGATCGAACGGCTCGGGTTGAAGATAGGGGATACGGTCATCGTTTCGCGTGCAGGCGATGTGATCCCGCAGATCATGAAAGTATTGCCGGAGTTCCGCACGGGTCATGAAAAAGCATTTCGCATGCCAGCGCAATGCCCCGTTGATGGTTCAAAGGTTATCCGTGATGGCGTGGCGTATCGATGCTCTTCGCCGACGTGCGGCGCGAGGCATCGCGAATCGCTCTATCATTTCGTTTCTCGTGGCGCGTTCAATATCGAGGGACTTGGGCCGAAGATCATCGACCGATTTTTGGATGAAGGGCTGATCTCCGATGCGGCCGATATCTTCACGCTGAACCAAGGTGACGTCGCGGCGCTTCCGCGTTTCGGCCAAAAGTCGGCTGAAAATGTCGTGACCGAGATCGCGGAAAAGAAAAAAGTTTCGCTGGCGCGGTTTCTCTACGCGCTTGGCATTCTGCAGGTCGGCGAAGAGACGGCGGTCGCCTTGGTGCGAAGGTATCACGCAGAGATAAAAGATTGCAGCGTCGAAAATATTCTCGCATTTTTCGCGAAACTTTCCGTTGACGATCTCCAGACAGTTCCCGATATCGGACCGAAAGTTGGACAAAGCATTTACGAATGGTTCCATGAAGCGCGCAACGTGAAGTTCATGGAACGGCTTGCCGCCGCCGGTGTTGAGATCGAACCCGAATCGCGCACCATAAAGAACACAGGACTTTCCGGTAAGACGTTTGTGCTGACCGGCAGTCTTTCGTCCATGAGTCGCGAAGCTGCAAAAGAGAATATCCGGGAGCTCGGTGGCGATGCCACGGAAAGCGTGAGCAAAAAAACGGACTATGTTGTTGCGGGCGTGAGTCCTGGTTCGAAATATGAAAAAGCCAAAAAGCTCGGCGTGAAAATTCTTGATGAGGCGGAGTTTTTGAAGTTGATCAAGTCCTAGCGTCGGAGTTCAGCTCCGATATTGAGGGATCTCATATTGAAAAATATCGCAATATCGAGTAATCTTTTTCTGATAAGCATCTTGCGGTCGTAGCTCAATTGGTTAGAGCACCGCCCTGTCACGGCGGGGGTTACCGGTTCGATTCCGGCCGACCGCGCGGAGGTTGTTGATAAGTGAATTTTGCCCCAATATAGCTCCCGCCGTCGCTCGCGCTACGGTGGACAGTTCATTGAAAATATAAAGACGATTCTTTGTTGGCGTCGTGCCCCTATAGCTCAGTCTGGTAGAGCAGCTCCCTTTTGCAAAATAATAATTTTGCCCATCGGATCGTTCGTCGAAAATAAAAATATGATTAAATGAAGTTAGTTGCGGACAGAGTGCCCCTATAGCTCAGTCTGGTAGAGCAGCTCCCTTTTAAGGAGATGGTCCCAGGTTCAAATCCTGGTGGGGGCACTCTGTCCGCAACTGCTAATCATATTTTTATTTTCGCCTCACTCCCGATGGTAAGGAGACGGTTCCGCGAGCCTGTCCTCGTGAAGACGAGGATTCAAATCCTGGTGGGGGCACGATGCCCGAAAAGGGGCATCGTCTTTATATTTTCGATTCACTGCCAGCCCGTCACTCAAGGCAAATTCATTTTTATTGCTGCCTCGCTGCCGATGGGCCAGACGATATTCGCGGATCTTAAAAATCATCATATGGACGAGCCAATGGAGGATCAGGTTGTGGAGGTTCATAACGACCCAGAGCAAGGATCGGATGTTGCCGTTGCCGTGCCGGATGTGTCAGCGCCGGTTCAGGAACAGATCCAGAGCGTCGATCAGAGCATGGTGACGTATCTCCGCGCGCATCTATGGAGGATCGTCATTTGCCTCGCGGTGATCGTCCTCTTCGAGGTCGGCGCCATTACGGTTTTCATTTTAAATAGTGCAGGGAACGATAATAGTGCGGACGCGATCCTTGTCATGGTTCCTTTGGTGTTGCTTGCCGTCGCCTATGGGGTTGTGCGCCAGCGTATTCAGGATGAATTCATGCGTCAGTTCGCTGAAGCGAACGGTTATATTTTCTCGCCCGCCGGTAGCTCCGTGGGGCTTGATGGTGCGCTTTTTCGTTTAGGGCATGATCACTCGGTCCGCGATACGGTAAGCGGGGAATATTTCGGATGTCCCATCTCGCTTTTCCTCTATTCATATGTGACCGGCGAGGGGAAGCAGCGGCAAGTGCATCCATACACGGTGTTTCGCCTGGAATTCGATGTCGACATGCCGGATCTCCTGCTGGAGAAGAAAGAATCTTTTTTTAGCGGCGAGCTTTTCGGTCAGCTTTCTGAGCACGTCAAGCTTGAAGGGGATTTCAATAAATATTTTTCTTTGAGCATTAAAAAGGGATACGAGGTCGAGGCGCTCGAGATATTCACGCCCGATATCATGGCGGAGCTTGAGGAGAAATGCAGAGGATTAAGCCTCGAGATCGTGAACAATGATCTTTTCATCTATGACAACAAAACGGTCAGTAAAAAAGTTGATCTTGACGCGTTGTACGGCGTTGCCCAATACTTCGTACAGAAGCTTGGGCCGGTGCTTGCGCGCATGAAGGGGCCGACAGAAGCAATGGAGGCGGTGGCGGCATCTGTATGATCGCCTCCATATTCAGGCCTGCTTCATCTTTTATTTTCCGGTATTCCGTGCTTTAATCTTTTCATGCCTTTTTGGAATCTTTCTCTTTTCAATGTCATCCATAATCTGAGCGGACATTCGGTTTTCACTGATGTTCTCGGTATTTTTTTTGCGGAATACCTGCCCTATCTTCTGGTCATCGGGTTTCTTGTCTTGGTGTTCCGCGAGTCGGGCGCACGGCGAAGGTTCTATCTTTTTGCGGAAGGAACGCTCGCTGTGATTCTCTCTCGGGGCATTCTTACGGAAGGTATCAGATTTTTCTATAAGGTGGCGCGCCCGTTCGTCTTGCTTGGTTTTTCCCCGCTGATCGGCGAGAGCGGCCCCTCGTTCCCATCGGGGCATATGACTTGGTTTTTTGCGCTCTCACTTGCGGTTTGGTACGCAAATCGAAAATGGGGGATATGGTATTTTGCGCTCTCGGCCATCATGGGTGTCGCGCGGATCTATGTCGGCGTACATTGGCCGCTCGATATCGTTATTGGCGCTCTGATAGGCGTTATTTCAGGATGGTTCATCCATTGGCTGTTTCGTGACGTGAGAACCGCCTTGCAACTGGCGCCGACGAAAGAAAATGAAAGCATTGCGGCAACTTCGTGATATCATTATAGAGCTATGTACGATCTGATCATCATTGGAGGAGGTCCTGCCGGTATTGCGGCCGGCATTTACGCTGCGCGCAAAAAGATGAGCACGCTTTTAATTACTGATGGCCTTGGCGGCCAGTCGGTGGTTTCGGCCGAGATCCAGAATTGGATCGGTACGCCGTCAATTTCCGGTTTTGATCTCGCGAAAAATCTTGAAGGTCATCTCCGTGCACAGAAAGGAATTGAGATCGTGGACGACGATAGGGTTATGGCCGTGCAAAAAAAAGAGGACGGTTCATTTTCGCTTGCCACAAAGAACGCCAAAACCTATGAGACCAAATATATCCTTCTTGTTTCCGGGAGCAGTCGCAAAAAGCTCGGCGTTCCGGGCGAGGCGGCATTTGAAGGCAAGGGCGTGGTGTATTGTTCGATCTGTGATGCGCCGCTTTTCGGAGAAAAGACGGTCGCGGTCGTAGGCGGCGGCAATTCCGCACTTGAGTCCGTGATCGATCTTTTGCCGTATGCCTCGAAAATATACCTCATGATCCGTTCGGAGATATTGAAAGGCGACCCGATAACGCAGGAAAAGATAAAGAACGAACCCAAAGTTGAGATCGTTTGGAATGCGGTTGTGCAGGGGGTGGAAGGAAAGGATCTCGTAACCGGGATAACGTACCAGAACGTCAAAAGCGGCGAGATAAAAGAACTCCCGCTCGATGGTGTTTTTGTGGAGATCGGACTTTTGCCGAATTCCGATTTCGTGAAGGATCTTGTGGATCGTGACGCGTATGGTGCCGTGAAGGTTGATGCAAAGACGCAGGCGACGTCGTGCCCGGGCATCTGGGCAGCCGGCGACGTAAGCGACGTTCTCTATAAACAGAATAATATTTCTGCCGGCGACGCTATCAAGGCGGTGCTCAATATCTATGATCAGTTCAAGAGGTGAGGGATATTCATGGAAGACTGCTGATGTAAAAAGCGCCCGTTCGCAAGAACAGGCGCTTTTTATATTTTATGTATGGAGCAAAGATCTACGCTTCCAATTTAATCTTCGAGACCTTGCCGATCATGATCGCCGCAATGATGCCTACGATGCCGGCGATAACAAGGATCGTTCCAACGAGGATTGCGAGAATCGGTGGATAGAGGATGATGAGAAAACCGAAAACGATCGCAAGGATGCCCTGAAGAGCGAACATCCAAGCCATACTGCGGAGAGATTTTAAAACGATTTCAATGCGTTCCATTGGGAAATATAACAAACGATGTGCCGACCTTTTCTTTTAGTATAGCATTATCGCTTGATCGTTCGTTTGGGTGAACGAGCGGTTCCTTGGGGGTATCTTTAAAATATTTTTCAATGGTACCACGGGTTCTTGACACGGTCGGCGCAAGGGCTAAAATGCTATTAGCACTCTTGGTCCACGAGTGCTAAAAAGTCCGTTCTCGTTTCGATATGCCGAGTATGGCATTCAAAACGAGAATGGATCCTAAAAAATAAAAAAATGAACATAAAACCATTATCCAATCATGTGTTGGTTGCGCCGGTTGAGGATGAGGCGAAGCAGACAAAGTCGGGTATCGTCCTGCCGGACACGGCGGACAAAAAGAAGCAGAGCCGGGGAACGATCATCGCGATCGGTCCGGGCAAGATGAATGAGACGGGCGGCCGCGTTCCGATGTCGGTTGCGGTCGGTCAGATGGTGCTTTTTAAGGAGCCGTGGGGCGATGAAAGCAAGATCGAGGATAGCGACAAAAAATACTTCCTGGTCGAGGAGGATGATATCCTTGCGGTGATCGAATAACGAAAACTATGGCAAAACAGATAAAATTCAACGAGGATGCGCGGGCATCCATCAAGAAGGGAATCGATAAATTGGCGCAGGCGGTTACGATGACGCTCGGTCCTCGCGGCCGCGCGGTCGTGATCGAAAAGGGCTACGGTGCGCCGCAGGTGACGTTCGATGGCGTAACGGTTGCGAAAGAGATAGAACTTGAAGATAAGTGGGAAAATGTCGGTGCGGAATTCATCAAACAGGCTGCCGACAAGACGAATGATGGCGTGGGCGACGGTACGACCACGGCGACGGTTCTTGCGCACGCGATGATCGACGAGGGCGAAGCGGTCATCCGCGAAAAAGGATTCAATGTGATCCAGCTTGCGGAGGAGCTTCGTAAATCAAGCGCAAGCGTAGTGAAAGCGCTTGAGGATCAGCGCGAGCTTATCAATGACAATAAAAAAATCAAGGAGGTTGCGACGCTTTCCGCGAAGGACGCCGAAATCGGCGGACTGATCGCCGAAGTCATGGAAAAGATCGGCAAGGAAGGCGTGGTATCGGTCGAAGATTCGAACACCATCGGCAATTCTTACGATATGGTCGAGGGCATGCGGTTCGATCGTGGCTATGTTTCGCAATACATGGTGACGAACCAGGAAAAGATGGAGGCGTCGCTCGACGAGCCGTACGTGCTTGTGACCGACAAGAAGATATCGTCGATCCAGGAAATTCTGCCGTTGCTCGAGAAGATCGTAGCGAGCGGCAAGAAGGAGCTTTTGATCGTCGCGGACGATCTTGACGGTGAAGCGCTCGCGACTTTGGTTGTGAACAAATTACGCGGCATCTTCAATGTGCTTGCGGTCAAGGCACCGGGTTTTGGTGATCGTAAGAAGGAAATGCTGCAGGATATTGCGGTCGTGACCGGCGCAACGTTGATTTCCGAGGACGTCGGCAAAAAATTGGAAAATGCAGAACTCGAAGATCTCGGCCGCGCCCATCGCGTGGTCTCCGACAAGGATAAAACGACGATCGTCGACGGCAAGGGCGACAAGAAGGGCATCGAGAGCCGTGTTGCTCAGATCAAAGCGCAGATCAAGAAAACAGATTCAGATTTCGATAAAGAAAAATTGCAGGAGCGATTGGGTAAGCTTGCGGGCGGTGTCGCTGTCATCAAGGTTGGTGCGCCGACCGAGGCTGCACAGAAAGAGCTCAAACAGCGCGTTGATGATGCGGTGAATGCGACGCGTGCCGCGATGGAAGAAGGTATCGTGCCGGGCGGCGGCATCGCGCTCTTCAATGTGAGCACGAAGATCGAAGAGAAATATCCGGAAGTGGCACGGATCCTTACGCGCGCGCTCGAGGCGCCGATCCGGGCGATCGTCGCGAACAGCGGCGAGTCGGCGGATCGTGTCGTCGACGAACTTCGCAAGCGGAAGAACGAGCCGTGGACTGGTTTCAATGCGGTGACGAACAAGATGGGCGATCTGAAAGAAGCAGGCATCATTGATCCATTGAAGGTTACGAAGACCGCTTTCGTGAACGCCATCTCGGTTGCCGCGAACTATCTTACGATCGGCGCTGCCGTAACGAACATTCCAGAGAAGAAGAGCGCTCCGATGGGCGGCATGCCAGGCGGCATGGGCGGAGAGGATTACTAAGATAAGGGTTAAGGGTTGTTGACCGTTATTTTGAAGCAGCGGATTTCTGTCTTAAGAGTCCACCTTTGGGGACGGCCGTCCCCTGAGGTGGACTCTTTAAAACCAGACACCCTCTTGCGGTTTTTGGGATGATGGAATATCATATAACCACTATGGCAGGCGTACCAGTAAAACATCATACCCATGGCAAAGTGGGCCGGCGACGGTCTCATTTGGCGATGAAAAAAGAGCGGCTGATGGTTTGCAAGAACTGCGGCGCGCCGAGAATGGCACATCGCCTTTGTGCGCAGTGCGGAAAGAAATAAGCGCCGAGGCGGGTGCTTGTTTTTTAGGGGCCGAGAACGTTTGATAATTGTTCTTTTCAATCATGGCAACAAGGCATCTTATAAGGACCGTTATTCTGCAGACACTCTACGAGTGGGATTTTTATAAGCAAGAGAAAGACGTCACCGCCATTCTCGAACGGAATCTTGAAGAATTTGCGCCGGGCATCGATGAACCGGATTTTGCGTGGCGCATTTTAAAGGGAGTCATCGAACATCTTACGGAGATCGACGAAATCCTCACGAAGGCGGCCCCCGACTGGCCGGTTGATAAGATCGCGGTCATGGACCGCAATATCCTGCGTATCGGCCTGTATGAACTTCTGTTTGCGGACCATAATGAAGTGCCGCCGCGCGTTGCGATCAATGAGGCGATAGAGCTGGCTAAAAATTATGGCGGGCCGAACACGTCGCGGTTCGTGAACGGAGTTCTGGGGACGATCTATCGCGAAATGGAGGATCCTGAAGGGCATAATACCAAAAAGAAAATCGAACAACAGACGCCGCCTGATGGCGGGCAAGCGAAAAAACCATGAACCCTGAAGAATACGGGAAGAAGATAGGCGTCATTTTCAAGAACAAGGACCTGATCATCGAGGCTCTGACCCATCGTTCCTACCTGAATGAATATCCGCATTGGCATTTGCCGCATAATGAGAGGCTTGAATATCTGGGCGATGCCGTACTTGAGCTTATCGTGACAGATGCCCTCTTCCGAAAATTTCCGAAACAGCCGGAGGGCCAGTTGACGGTTCTCCGTGCGGCACTCGTGAACTATCAGATCCTTGCGCGGGTCGCCGAGAATATCGATCTTCAGGACTTCATCCTCATGTCGCGCGGCGAGCGGAAGGATACTGGCCGGGCGCGCGAGGTCATTTTGGCGAACGCGATCGAAGCGGTGATCGGCGCCATCTATCTTGACCAGGGGTTCGAAACGACGCGCGCGTTCGTTGAGAAATTCGTACTGGTTCATCTTGACGAGGTCTTGAAAACAAAGAGCTATAAGGATGCGAAAAGCGAACTGCAGGAGATCATTCAGGAAAAATTAAAAGTGACGCCGACCTATGCCGTGCGGGACGAATCAGGTCCGGCTCATGAGCGCCGTTTTACGATGGGCGTCTATTTTGGCGATAAGCTGATCGCAGAAGGGGAAGGGCTTTCAAAACAGGATGCCGAGATCGAAGCTGCAAAAAGCGCGCTTCAGAAATATGGAAAGTAATTTCTCAAGAAGGATCCCTGTTTTCCGGAAATGAAAGAAAAATGTCTCATTTTTTAAAAAAACTCGAACTGAACGGTTTTAAATCCTTTGCCAATAAGACGGTCCTGGAATTTCCGGCGGGCATTGTGGCGATCGTCGGACCGAATGGCAGCGGAAAATCGAATGTCGTCGATTCCATCCGCTGGCTTTTGGGGGAGCGGGATGCTAAGAATCTGCGCGGCAGCAAAGTTGAAGATCTTATTTTTGCAGGAACCCAGAAACGTGCCCGCGTCGGTATGGCGAGCGCCAGTCTGCATTTCGAGAACAAGAACAAGTTCTTTCCGGTCGATTTCGAGGAAGTGGTCGTCACCCGCCAGATCTCGCGCGGCGGCGAAAGTAAATATTTTCTGAACAAATCGGAGATCCTTTTGCGCGACCTCATCGATTTCTTCGCGAAAGCGCGGCTCGGATCCAAGGGGCTCATCATCATCGGACAGGGCGACAGCGATCTTTTTATCCGTTCGACCCCGATGGAGCGCCGTGAGATGATCGAGGAAATGTTGGGGCTTCGTGAGTATCAATTGAAGAAAACAGATGCCGAGCGGCGATTGAGGAACAGCCGCATCAATCTCGATAAAACCAAGGCGCTTATCGAGGAGATCTTGCCGCATCTGCGATCTCTCAAACGCCAGACGGGGCGCTGGGAACGCCGCGGCGAGCTTGCGGAGGAACTACGAAATCTGGAGAATGATTTTTTTGGTTCGCAGTTGAAGGATATTGCCGTCAGTGAAAGCCTTATCGGAGAGAAGATCGCGGAGAACAAAAAGCAACGCGAGGCGCTTGACGCGGCTCTGCGTGCGGCGGAAAAGCGCCAGGCGGATATCGAAGCGAGCCAGCCGGAGGAAAAAAAGGAACTGGGCAAGATCAAGGAAGATATTCGCGCGCTCATGGATCGACGGAACGTAATGCAGAAGGACCTTGGGCGGCTTGAGGCACAG
This sequence comes from uncultured Parcubacteria group bacterium, assembly GCA_903944135.1. GTDB lineage: Bacteria > Patescibacteriota > Minisyncoccia > UBA6257 > 2-01-FULL-56-20 > CAJAQL01. Next base: position 4,682 of record CAJAQL010000016.1, on the reverse strand, counting down.
ATGGAAATGGCGGCAACGCCGAAAGCGCGTGCGGGGTATCCCGCGGAAAAACTTCTGGAACTTGTGAGAAAAATGAGGATCGAGCTTGAACGCGCACTCGAGGAAGATGTCCGCGAACTGCACGCAACCGTCGAAAAAATGCTCGAGGAGATCGATCTTACGTTGGATGAAAAGGAGGAGGCTCCGGCGGAAATCCCGGAAGGCTTGCGGAAAGAATTCGAAAAAATCACCAAAGATTTCCGTGCGCTTGACGCAGAGATCGCCGAGCTTCGGAAAAAGGAGCAGCTTTTTGAGAAGGGCCAGGAAGGTTTCTATCAGATGTTCAAGGCGGCAGTCGGAGAGGTGCAGATCGCCAAAAACAGGATCGGGGAATGGGAAAATCGGAATCGCAGCTTTGTCCTTGAGCGCGAGCGCCTTGACCTGCGACGCGAGGAAATGTCGCGTCAGATAGAGCAATCAGGCCGTCGGCCGGAAGAATTCGCACCGACGGATGCGGCAAGTGTTTCGCAGCGTGGCGATCTCTCCGAGATGGAACGGCGCATGTTCCGCTTGCGTGGCGATCTTGCGTCGATCGGCGAAGTCGATGAGGCGCTTATGAAGGAGGCGAAAGACACTGAATCGCGCTACGGATTCCTCGCAAAAGAATCCGAAGATCTCGAGGCGGCCGTCCGCGACCTCACGAAGCTCATGCAGGAGCTTTCGGAAAAGATCAAGACGGAGTTCGAGGGTTCGCTCGAAAAGATCAACAAGGAGTTCGAGAAGTTCTTCACGGTGATGTTCGGCGGCGGGTCGGCGAAATTAAAGATCCTTAAACCGAAAATTGACAAGCCGAGAATCGATGAAGAGGAAGATGTTCCGGCCGAGACCGAAGAAGCGGCAGAGGAAGATATTGCCCCCGAAGACAATAACGGCATTGAGATCGACGTGAAGCTTCCGCGGAAAAAAATAACATCGCTCGACGTTCTTTCGGGCGGCGAGCGGAGCCTGGTCGGCATTGCCGCGGTCTTCGCGATGATATCGGTAAGTCCGCCGCCGTTCCTCGTGCTTGACGAGGTCGATGCGCCGCTCGATGAACGCAATGCGCGCCGGTTCTCCGAGATGCTCCGCGAATTTTCGAAGCACACGCAGTTCATCGTGGTAACCCACAATCGCGCGACGATGGAATCCGCTGATGTGCTCTATGGCGTGACGCTCGACGACGACGGAACCTCAAAGATCGTTTCGATGAAATTCGAAGAATGATCCATTTATTCCCATATTCTCAAGAACATAGGAAATAATATCTCCATGGCCAATCTTGATCTTTCGGACGGTAAAATGAAGAATGTCAGGGCTGTTGTTTGGAGAAAAGAGGGAGATAAAAGATTGTTTTTGATCACGCAGGAATGCGGAGGAGGTTTTACGATTCCCGGCGGATGCAAGGATTTAGAAGATAAAGATCTTGAAGGCGCGCTTGAGCGGGAGCTGTGCGAGGAGCTCGGGTTGGCGCCGAAGGATTATCTGATGAGCCGTATTGATTGGGAAAAGGAATATGAAGATCTGTACCGCAATCCAAAATCGGAACGGTATCAAAAAAATACCATAATCTATCCATTCCTTGTCCATATGAAAGGAAGGGTGCCGCTTATATTGCCGCCGGATGAGATCAGGGGTGCGATCTGGCTTGAAGAGCAAGATGCTCGCCGCGTGCTCCGTGATATCCCCCATATGAAAGAGATATTCGAGATCGGGTTGAAGGCGCTGGAGAATCAAGAGATTTTCTCTTTGTGAGACTTCCTGCTTGTTTTTCCTGCTGGTTTTGATATTCTTGGTACTGTTATCATTGTGTTTTCGGGCCGATAGTAAAGTGGTATTACGCCGCATTCGCATTGCGGAGGCGGGAGTCCGATTCTCCCTCGGTCCACCACTTCGCCCTTGATAAGAGTCAAGGGCTTCGCGGTGCAAGCACGTTTCCAATCAGATGAAGCTTCGGTTAAGGGCGCGAAGTAGTGCCCCGCGGAGCTTCAGCGGCGTGGGGCAAGCAATCATTTTAATGATCTCACTCGTGGTAAGCCACAAACCTTTGAAATCAAGAAGGTTGTGTTTTGTTTATGCGAATCGAGGATCCCGCGAAATTCGAGGGGCAAATTTATGTCATGCAGGCATAGAGATCGTGCGTGATAAAATAGAGAATATAAAAGCGATATTCCGAAAAAGAATATTGTCTCTTGCCGTATCCACCAAAAAACAGGAGAATGTAATAATGATGAAGCGAAAATGGATCCTTTTAGCAATCGTGGCGGCGCTGCTCGTTGTGGGCAGTGTTTTTTGTCTGAATTATTACCGCCGGGTGGCGATCGGAAGTTTTGATGACTGTGTCGGTGCCGGTTTCCCTGCCTCGAAAACCTATCCGCTCCAATGCGAGGCTTACGGCAAGGTTTTCGTGAAGCAGGGGAGCGATCCGGTAGAGGTCGCAGTTGACAATGTTGTCACGAATTTCGGCAGGGTGATGCAATTCGTTTCAACGAATGCTCCGAAAAAGATCGCCGCGCAGGCGGTCGCCGATAACTATCGTGATCTGGTTTCGCCTTCGCTTCTCGCGGCATGGATGCAAAATCCCGCGAAGGCGCCGGGGCGGCAGGTTTCAAGTCCATGGCCGGATCATGTCGTGGTAACATCGGTTACGCGCGTAAACACTACGACTTATACCGTTGCAGGGGATGTGATCGAACTTACGAGCGATAATGTTGCCGATGGCGGCATGGCGGATGAATACACTGCAACCGCCACTGTTGCGGTTGAGGATGGGAACTGGGTCATTACGAACTGGGATTCATCCCGAAAATAATTTTTTGCGGTTCCTTCCGATCCGATAAGATTCGACTATCGGTTGATATATTTACATATCCACATATTCGACTTTGGAATAAATCTTTTTACAAGATATACTGAAGGCATACCTTAATGGCAAAGACAAGCGGCATCTATTCTCGACCTCGTCAGATTATGGCCCAGAAGTTGCGCTTGGCGCGCAATGACGTCGGGCTCACCCAGCTTGCGGTGGCGAATTTGTTGAACACCAGCCAGTCGTATGTCTCAAAGATAGAATTGGGGCAATGCCGCGTCGATGCCATACAGCTTGCGTCGCTCGCGAAAATATACAGGAAACAGATACAGCATTTTCTTTCATAGCGTATCTCTTGCATCCGTAAGTTATTTTAATCGCACCTACAAAATATATTCCATGAATAAAAGCAAAGCTTTTTTTGTGGTAATGATGGCATTCTTATTTTTTGCGGGCACGAAGAACGTTTTTGCGACGGCAACGGTTACACCGGCGACCGGGGAAAGTGCCATTTCTTCGAACTCGGTCGGAGGTCCTCTTACTTCGCTAATCGGACCGACTGTTCTTGAAGACACAAAAGGAGACATACATACGGGGACCATCGTTTTGAATGTTCCTACTGGATTCGTGTTTTCCACCGTCGCCAACAGCGTCACAGCTTCGGTTACATCGACGTCGGATTGTAACGGGAATCAAGTCACCCAAATAAATAATGCTTCTTTTCAAACCGTAACGCCCGCCACTTCTTCCATAACCATAACCGTGACTCGGGCATCGAACGGTTCATGCGTTGACGAGATTGTTTGGTCTGGTATCGCCGTGACCCCAACGGCAAATTCACCGCTTGCTTCCGGAAAAATAACCTACAATGGAGGAGCGACCATAACCGGCATTACAAAAAACTCGACTAATTTTGGGACCTTAACGGAAGTAAATCCCGCTCCTACATTGGTTTCGATCAATCCTACTTATGCAAACGTCGGAAGCGCAGGTTTTACGTTGACCGTTACGGGCACGAATTTTGTTCCCAGCTCCGTCGTAAAGTGGAATAGCAATTCGCGCACAACCACCTTCGTTTCAAGCACAACATTGACCGCGGTCATTCCGGCCTCCGACCTTCAGAATTTAGGAACAGCAACGATCACGGTCACGAGCCCTACACCAGGTGGCGGTACTTCGGGAGGTCTGACTTTTACAGTTCAAAATCCTCCGGCGCCGACTACCATTTCCATCTCTCCGACATCGGCCTACGTCGGTGGCTCCGGTTTTACCATGACCGTGAACGGCACAAATTTCACTGCTAGCTCGATCGTGGAATTTAACAGCAATCAACGCACAACGACATTCGTTTCCCCGACGCAACTCACCGCAGTCATCCCATCTTCCGATCTGATCAACTTGGAAGTTGCCTCTATTACAGTCGTTAATCCATCTCCCTATCAGGCTTCGAACGGGCAGAACTTTACGGTTGGTAATCCGCCGACTCAAACAGCAACATCGATTGTCCTAACCTCATCGGCAACCTCATCGGTGTATGGAAATTCCGTGACATTTACTGCGACGGTAACTCCGACTACTGGTGGGCCACCATCAGGAACGGTTACGTTCAAAGATGGTGCGGCAACATTAGGTACAGGCGCATTGAACGGTGCTACGCCGGGAATTGCCACGTTTGTAACGAGTACACTTTCGGTTGCCAGTTCTCCGCATGCCATAATTGCCGTATATGGTGGTGATGGTAATTTCTTAGGGAGCACCTCGACCGTCGTCTCGCAAACGATTGCCGCGAAAGCGCTTACCGTGACCGGTATTGCGGCAAGCAACAAAACATACAATGCATCAACTACGGCCACACTGG
>CAJAQL010000015.1 GCA_903944135.1 uncultured Parcubacteria group bacterium | reverse complement strand
GGTGTTCGGCGCGGCCGGACCGCTCACGGCGCTCGCGGCAACAACACCTTCTCTCGGGACGGCCGCAACAACATTTGGCGTTCTCGGCAGTACCTATACCAATACGGCCGCGACCACTATCAATGGAGATCTTGGATATACTACCGGACCCGGAGTGACGCCTACGGTAAGCGGTGCCACGCATGTGGCTGATACCACCTATAATACGGCGGGCACCGATCAGGCAGCCGCTTCGGGCATCTTAAATGCTGAAACATGTAATTTTAATTTCAGTTCCGCGACCGATCTCAGCCTCCTGCCTCAACCGCTCACGCCGGGAGTCTACTGCATTACGGGAGCTGCTTCCATAGGGACGGCAGGAGTTACTCTCTCCGGCGGCGGGACATATGTCTTCAGAATAAATGGTGCGCTTACCACCGTAACAGGTTCTGTGGTTGCAGTGACCAATGGAGCATCGGCATGTAATGTTTTTTGGGCTCCGACCGCGGCAACCACGCTTGCCGCCAATACGACGTTCATAGGAACCGACATCGATAGTTCGGGAATAACGGTAGGCAGCACTGTTAACTGGACTGGACGGGCATTGGCCTTTGGTGGAACCATCACGACGAATGCGGATACCATTACCGTGCCAACCTCATGCGTCGCTCCTGCAAATCCAGCAACTCTTCACGTCATTAAACTTGTCATAGGCGGCACAGCGGCTCCGTCCAGTTTCACCATACATGTGAAAAATAGCGGCACGGATGTCTCGGGGAGTCCTGCGCCGGGAACTGCGGCGCCGGGAACTTCCTACTCCTTGAACTCGGGCGCATACGCGGTAAGCGAAAATACAAATGCTTCTTACGTGCAGAGCTTCACGGGAGACTGCGATACGAATGGTAATGTGACGCTTTCCGCCGGCCAGGACGCAGTTTGTACGGTCGTTAATACTGCAGTTGCGGTGCCTGTGGTGGTGCCGGTGCAATCAACTGGCGGCAGCACTACGAATGGAGGCGGCCGATATGTGCCTAATATCGGTATTATAAAGGTTCCAACGCCTCTCGCGCTGCCTGCGGGTTCTGGTTCGGTCACTTATAATTACACAGTTTGGAATGTCGGAGGCCAAAAGCCCCTGGATGATATTGCGGTCGTTGACGATAAATGCAGTCCCGTGACCTATGTTTCCGGAGATGTAAATGGCAACGGAAAAATCGATCCGCATGAAAACTGGGAATATACCTGCACCACGACGCTCTCTACTACGACCACGAATACGGCTATTGTGACCGGCTATAGCGACGACAGTTTCCATCAGGCGGCGATTGCGACCGCGGTCGCAACGGTCGTTGTCGGCGCACCGACGACACCGCCACTCATTAATATCGTAAAGGTGCCGAGCCAATCAACCCCGTTTCCCTATGGCGGCGGCGTTGTTACCTATGCGTATACCGTGACGAATCCGGGCACCGTCCCCATGCACAACATTGTGGTCACTGATAACAAATGTGGTCCGGTAAGGTTCGTTTCGGGCGACGTGAACAATAACAACCTGCTTGATCCCGGTGAAGCATGGCTCTATACCTGTCAGACGGACATCACGGCCTCGACCATGAATACCGTGACGGCCGAAGGCAGTGCAAATGGTTTTACCGCGATAGGCTACGCCTTCGCGACGGTCCTTGTATCTACGCCTGGACTTCCCAACACCGGATTCCCTCCTTCTGAGAACAATGTTCCATGGGAGATCGTTGCTCTGGTTAGCGCCCTCGCATTAGCCTCGGTTTCGCTGGCTGCAGTTCTGAAAAAACAAAACGTCAACTGATGATCGGGGATTAATCACATGCTTTTAACGATCGGGCTTATCCTTATAGTCCTATGGCTTCTCGGATTTATCTTCTTGCCTGTGCTTGGATGGTCCATCCACATTCTTCTTGTTGCGGCCATCACCATGATCCTCATAAGGATCATCAAGGGGAAATAACAGGATAGGTTTCTTTCGCCGTGTCTTTATATTGAAAATCTATATATGGTTCTATCGAAAAAAATTTCAGTAAAGACACTCACTGCAGTTTTGATCTTTTTGGTCGTGGTGGTATTTCTCATGGTTTCTCTCTTTTCTTATCAGGCATTGCTCCGCATCGACACTGATGAATACGGGATGATCCATTCCTATCAGGTGCAAAGCAGCCTTGATATGTTGATCTCTGATCTCGGGGATATGGAAACTGCCGAGCGCGGATACGTCATAACGGGACAAAAAAGTTTTCTTCAGCCATACGCCGCTCTCCTTGCGGATGCGGATGAACAATTCCGGGCGTTACAGGGATCTACTGCGGATAATGCGGTGCAACAGCAATATTTGTCCGAGATGAAACCGCTTATCGGCGCAAAGATCGCGGACCTGCAGGGGAATATATCCCTGCGGGCCAATGGGGGATTTGGCGCAGCACAGGCCAGCGTTTCTTTGGATAAAGGCAAAGCGTTCACGAATTCCATAAAAGCGATCGGGGCGAATATGGAAACCGAAGAGACAAGCCTGCTGCAAATACGCACGAATGATCTGACGCAAAGCGACGTCATGACGAAATCGATAGTGCTTTGGGGAAGCATCATGGGATTTTTGCTCGCGCTCCTGGTGGATTATGCCATCTATAAATTCGTCATAGGAGAAATGGTGCGAAAGCCGCTTTTGGAAGAGGCGTTGAAAGCAGACAAGGAGACGGAGGCGTTCAGCTATTCGGTGTCGCATGATCTGCGGGCGCCGCTTCGCGCAATCGATGGGTTTACGCAGATACTCGTCGAGGATTACGGCGGGAAGCTGGACGATGAAGGCAAACGGATCGCGGAAGTCATACGCGCAAGCACCGTGCAAATGGGAAAACTTATCGACAGCCTTTTGTCATTCTCCCGTTTGGGGCATGCGGAAATAAAGGAGGTGTCGATTGCCATGGGAGCTCTCGCGGATGAGGTCTATAAGGAAGCGAGAAAGATATCGCCGGATAGGAATATAGAATTTGTCATGGGTACCTTGCCTGACATCAAGGGAGATGCGGACATGATCCGACAGGTTTGGACCAATCTTTTCACGAATGCCATTAAATTTACCGGGAAAAAAGAGAAGGCGAAAATCGAGGTCGGCAGTACGGATAACGGGAAAAGCATCACTTATTATGTAAAAGATAACGGCGCCGGGTTCGATATGCAATACGTCGGTAAGCTCTTTGGCGTTTTTCAGCGACTGCATTCCGTTGAGGAGTTCGAGGGGACGGGTATCGGCCTGGCGAACGTGAAACGCATCGTCGAGCGGCATGGCGGTACGGTGCGCGCAGAGGGAAAAGTCGGCGAGGGGTCGACTTTCTATTTTACCCTCCCCAAAAAATAGAAATCTGATTTTCCGGAACATATCATGGAAAACACAACGAATATCAATGAAGTTGACGTATTGATGGTCGAAGACAGCCCGAATGATGCCGAGCTTATTGTCCGGGCATTATCCAAACTGAACATTGCGAATAAAATTTACTGGGTAAAGGACGGAGAAGAAGCGGTCGACTTCATTTTCCGTACGGGAAAATACACGGCGCGCAACGAGAATTTCCCGCTCAAGGTCATATTGCTCGACTTGAAATTGCCGAAAGTAAATGGCCTTGAGGTGTTGACTAAAATAAAGGGGAACGAATCAACAAAAACGATCCCGGTGGTGATCGTGACCTCTTCCCAGGAGGAAAAGGACCTGAAAGAGGCCTATAGGCTCGGTGCCAACAGCTATATCGTAAAACCGATAGACGCATCGAGCTTTATCAAGGCGTTAAGCGAGGCGGGTCTCTATTGGTTGGCTATCAATAAGCCTCCCATAATAAAATGATCGATAAAAATAAAATAACAAGACCATGGAAGAAGCACTTAAACAAGAGTCGACTGCTAGGCATATTTTAATAGTCGACGATGATCCAACAAGCCGTCGGCTTTTCGGCAGCCTGCTCGGGTCGGCCGGCTATGAGGTCATCTATGCCGGGAATGGCGATCTTGGACGTGAAATGGCGCGCAGATTTCATCCTGATCTCGTGTTGCTCGATATCAATATGCCCGGCAGCGACGGCATCAAAACTGCCGACTTGATAAGAAATGAGCCGGGTTCTCCTGCGGCGGATGTTCCTATTGCGTTTCTTACCAATGCCGATCTGTCCCTTGAGGCACAAACATGGATGAAAGAAGTGGGGGTGACAGAGTATATCCAAAAAGGAGTCAGCAACGAAGAATTCATCGAGCGGGTGAAGAAGATCCTCGAGAACGCGAAAAAGAAATCGGCGTAGAACTATAAGCCGATACGCCATCAGAAAAAGCCCCAAGCAGCGGCTAAGATACTTTTCATGAATAAAAAAACAATTGTTTCCGCAACCAACAATACAATCCTTAAGTTGAAGGTTTTAGCAAAGAAAAAGGAGGGCGTCAGGAGCAAATTGGTGGTCACGGCAAAAAAACTCGCTACGACCGCAGAAGAGAAGGAGAGTGTCAGAGATAGGCTTGTGGTCACGGCAAAAAAACTCGCCGCTACCGCCAAGGAAAAGGAAAGCGTCAGACGCAAGCTTTTGGTGACCGCAAAAACGCTTCGCCTGAAGGCTCGCCAACTCGCCGCTACCGCCAAGGAAAAAGAAAGCATTAGAGGCAAATTAGCGGTAACAGCAGAGGCGCTTCGGCTTAGAGCTAAACAGCTCGCCGCTACCGCCAAGGAGAAGGAAAGCGTCAGGGACAAGCTTGCAATCACGGCAAAACAGCTGGCTGTGACCGCCAAGGAGAAGGAAAGCGTCAGACGCAAGCTTTTGGTGACTGCGAAGGCGCTTCGCCTTAAAGCTAAACAGCTCGCCACGACCGCCAAAGACAAAGAAAATATCAGGGATAAGCTGGCAGTGACCGCAGAAACACTTCGGCTTAAAGCCAGGCAGCTTGCCGTCACGGCGAGAGAGAAGGAGAGCGTCAGAGATAAATTAGTGGTCACCGCTAGACAGCTCGCCACGACCGCGAAAGAGAAGGAAAGCGTCAGACGTAAATTGCTCGTGACGGCAAAAAATCTGGATGTTAAAGCTAAACAGCTCGCCGTGACGGCAAAAAAAGTTGAATCAGCGAATAGAGAATTGCGCTCGCTCGATCTGGCGAAGGATGAGTTCGTTTCTATCGCTTCGCATCAGCTTCGTACGCCTCTGACGGCGCTCAAAGGATATACGGGTATGCTTATCGATGGAGATGCCGGACCGCTCAATGACAAGCAGCGCGAGTATCTTACGGAGATAAAAAACGCCAATGATCGCATGATCAATCTGATTACGGCGCTTCTTAACGTTTCGAGGGTTGATCTGGGGGTGTTCGTCGTCGAACCTGAACAGATAAATCTTCAGAATGTCGCGGAGAGCGCGTTGAAGGATCTCGAATTGAGAATCAACGAAAAGAAGTTGCTGATAAATAAAAACTTCGAGAAAGACCTTCCCCCTGTCAATGCTGATCTCAATATCATCCGGATGGTATTTCAAAATCTGTTTTCAAATGCCGTAAAATATACACCCCCGGAAGGAAGCATAACCCTCACGATAAAAAAGAACGGTTTTAATATTCTCATCTCGGTTACCGATACCGGTTATGGAATTCCAAAAGATGCACAGCCGAAAATATTCACGAAAATGTTCCGGGCAGATAACGCGCGGGTAAAAGATCCTGACGGTACCGGTCTCGGATTGTATATCATCAAGGAAACGATAGAAAAGACAGGCGGGAAGATATGGTTTGAATCGAAGGAAAACAAAGGATCGACATTCTATGTCACCATCCCTCTTAAGGGTATGAAGAAAAAGGAAGGTTCCCGGAGATTGGAATTAAAATAAAAAAATCATGGATATCCCACAAAGAAAGATGTTGATCATTGAAGACGAGGCGTCTATCCTGAACGGCATCTCGGATAAGTTCGTGCATGAAGGTTTTTCGGTCATCAAGGCGACCAATGGCCAAGAAGGCTTGGATAGTGCGCTTAAGGACCATCCGGACTTCATTCTCGTCGATAATCTCATGCCTAATACTGACGGTTTTTATTTCCTTGAGAATCTTCGCAGGGATAAGTGGGGCAAGAATGCCCGAGTTATCATGTGGAGCAATTCCCAGGATTCCGTCACGATCGCCAGAGCAAAAAAATAGGGATTCTCGATTTTATCATCAAAAGCGAATGGGAGTATCGTGATATTGTGAAAAAAGTGAAAGAAATTCTTGGTGATAGCGCCGTTTCATAAAATAAAAATATATGGATGCGTCCCCTGAAAAAATCCGTATTTTAATCATCGATGACGATCCGGTGTTGCGTCGGCTTTTCGGCAGCCTGCTCGGCAATGCCGGTTATGAAGTTCTTGATGCGCCGGACGCCGACCAGGGGCAGGAATTGGCTGAACGGCTTCAGCCCGACCTTATTTTAATGGATAAGAATTTGCCGGGGATAGATGGCATAAAAGCCTCCGGCAGATTGAAGAAAGGCGCGAAAACAGCGCACATTCCCATTATTTTGCTTACGAACGAAGATTTATCGATTGAAACGGAGAAAAAGATGAAAGAGGCTGCCATAACGGATTACATTCAAAAACGCGTCAGTAATGAAGAATTCATCGAGCGCGTCAAAAGGGTCCTTGCGATTTCAGAAGAAGGAGCGGCGTTATAAGAAAATTCGGCAGTATAAAATATGGGATCGAAAATTTCACTAAAATCTCTGCGGATCGTTCTCGGGATTTTCGGGATCTCTTTTTTTGCAGCCGCCATTTTTGCGGCGATATCTTTTTGGAAATCCGATATAAAACCATCTTCACGTAGCGGCGATCAGACGATTCAGGATCTCGGTAAAGCGAATTTAAAACTTCCGGCCCGTCTCGATATCCCGAAGATCAATGTTGATGCCGCGATCGAAGATGTCGGTCTTACGCCGCAAGGAACCATGGCCGTGCCGGAAGGTCCTCTTGATGTGGCCTGGTTCGATCTCGGCCCGCATCCCGGGGAAAGTGGCAGTGCCGTGATCGCAGGGCACGAAGGATGGAAAAACGGCATAAAAGCGGTATTCGATGACCTCTATCAATTGCATGTCGGAGATAAAGTGTACGTTGGAGACAGGGAGGGCGCGACCACCACGTTCGTGGTGCGTGACATTCAGATATATGACCAAAATGGCGGCACCTCGAACATATTTGATTCGAATGATGGAGGGGTACACCTCAATCTTATAACATGCGAAGGAACGTGGAATGCGGCGCAAAAAAGTTATTCAAACCGACTCGTGGTATTTACCGACGAAGAATGAGAACCCCGGCAAACGAAGGTCATTTTATGAGGCAAAATTCAGAGCCCTTGCGGGAGATTTTTGGTTTGGTACAATAATCACATGACCACAAATAATAATGAAGAACAGGAGAAAATCTCGCTTGATGGAGAGATAAAAAAGGAGAGCGGAGGATATGAGATCAACGTACAGGAAAACATACCGGCGTTGCGCAGGGATCGTTTTCTTCCGATAAGCATTATTGTTGCCGCGGTTCTTATCTGTTGCGCAATTCTCTTTTCGGTTTTCTACCGCGGCGGCTCTTCGAATGCGGGAGCCAAGGCCGTGAATCCTGCCGCTCAGAATGCAACATCGACGTCCCTTGCGAGCCTTGCTTCACTTGGCTCGCGCGATGCCGTACTTGGTAATCAAAACGCTCCAGTAACGGTGATAGAATACGGCGATTACCAGTGTCCGTTTTGCACCAGGTACTTCTCACAGATACAGCCGCTCATCAAATCGCAATATATCGATACAGGAAAGGTAAAGATGGTATTCCGTGATTTTTCATTCCTTGGGCCTGAATCTGATGCCGCAGCGAACGCCGCTCAGTGCGCGAATGATCAGGGAAAATTATGGGCATATCATGATGCGCTTTATTCGGCAAAAGTCGCAGATGAAAGCAAAAATGCCAATGCCGAGAATGATGGATTTTTCACACGAGCCGAGTTCTTGGCGCTTGCGAATCAGGTCGGACTTAATACTCAGGATTTCACTTCCTGTCTCGATGGCAATCAGCACGCAAGCGATGTTGGCGCCGAGAAAGCAGCCGCTGTTTCGGCGGGTATCGGTTCAACGCCGACCACGATCGTGAATGGAAAGCTTGCGGCCGAATCGGACGGTTCAAGCGCGGGTGCGGACACGGCGACGATTCTGCAGGATATTGCAGCTGCGGTGAATGGTCAGTAAAACAATGACGACGACGGAACGATGGATCATTATCATAGTGGGAGCGTGGCTTATCATCTCGCCATGGATACTTGGATTTTCAGATGAAGTTTTCGTGAAGTGGAGCAGCGTTCTTTGCGGAATCATTCTTGTTGTCATGAACGTGTGGGTTCTCTCTGCGGAAATCGGAACATTAAAAAAATAAAATCTATGAAAAAAATAACCATTTATTCAACCCCAACGTGCGTCTACTGCAAAATGGCGAAAGATTTTTTTGCGAAAAACAATCTCGCATATGATGAAAAGAACGTTCTTTCCGATCTCGATGCGCGGAAGGAGATGTTCGATAAATCCCATCAAATGGGCGTTCCGGTGATCGTCATAGACGAGAATGTTATCGTCGGCTTCGATAAGGGAACGATCGAAAAAGCGCTTGAGCTGAAATAATTTTTAGATTTTCTGTTATATAAGAAAAACTCCACCTTTAATCGGTGGAGTTTTTGCGCGTAGGATTAGTGATTTTTAATGCTCAATGTGTCGTGGCGGGGGAAACCTATGACAGAACATTATATACGCAACCCCTGAATAAATTTAGGTTTGATCCATAAAACTCCCAAAGCATTATTTTGTCGTGGCTTAATATGGTTAAACTTTTTATAACCCCCTTATGGATCCCCGTTTTGCGTTATAGCGGTGAAGCGTGATGGAGCGCCATGTCAAGATCGCCACAATAGGTTCGATAGGGTTCATTCATTGATGTGCTAGTTCCGTAAGCATCTACCGGAAGCCACAATGTGGCCCCGAGATAATAGTCATAATTTCCTTTAACCAATACTATTCCCCAGCTACACGTTGAATCAGTTGAAATTGTATTAAAAAGGAAGCCATAATCTATGGCGCCTTCGGATTTTGCACCTGAACCGAAGTTGATGATATTCGTCATATTATTTGTATCGTTGGCATATTTTGTCGCCTCGACTTTGTCATACATATCCATCTCAAAAATTCCGCGTGTTTTATTCGGAAAAACAATCGAAGTTGTCGCAGTTTCGGAGCCGGTATCGGGATCTGTCGAAGTCGAAATCTTTCCCGTGCTCCATGATCGAGGAAATTCGATGGTTGCTGTGCTGGAATCATCAAAGACGAAAGACGTGGTCGATGAAGATTCCGGGGCGATCGTTTTCAGAGAAGGCGTTAAATGCGACGAATGATGATAATGGGTCCAAGCGAAGGCTGCCGCTACAAAAACTATCAAAAAAACAATAATGACGAAAATAACGATTTTAGCAGATCCGCCTTTTCCTGGTTTCATGAGATGAATAATAACACACCATATTTCTCCATGAAATTTTTATTTTGCAGCAGCGTGAGGCGGGATGCAAACGATTTTACGACAGATATTCGTCGATCTTTTCCTCGTTGATATCGCGGGGTTTTGCGCCGTCACCGGGGCCAATGAGGCCGGCGTTCTCCATAAGATCGAGCAACCGTGCCGCACGGGCATAACCGACCTTCAGGCGCCGCTGGAGGAGCGATGCAGATGCTTTATTGGCTTCTTTTACGATTGCAACCGCTTCATCCATAAGTTCGTCGCCGTCGTCATCATTTGCCATGTATTCATCAAAATTCTGTCCTCCATTTTTCGAGTTGCCATTACTGCCCTCGGATGTGCCCGCTGCTTCAAAATTGATGTTATTTGATTCTGTCTCGATCGGAGAATTGTTCTTTTTAATGAAATTCACCACACTCTTGATCTCATCTTCCGTGATGAACGAACCCTGGATACGTTTTGGCTTGGAGAGTTCCGCGGAAATGAAAAGAAGATCGCCGCGGCCGAGCAGTTTTTCCGCGCCCGGCGTGTCGATAATGGTTCGCGAATCGATCTGGCTTGCCACCTGGAGCGCGACGCGCGAGGTGATGTTTGCCTTGATGAGACCGGTGATCACTTCGACCGATGGCCGCTGGGTCGCAAGCAGAAGATGAATGCCGGTCGCGCGCGCCATCTGCGCCAAGCGCACGATCGAACCTTCGACCTCGCGGCCGAACGAACTCATAAGATCGGCGAGTTCGTCGATCGCGATCACGATGAACGGCATCGGCTCGTCTTTATGCGCCGCATTATAGCTCTTGATGTCGCGGCTGCCGGATTTCTGGAGCACTTCATAGCGCCGGTCCATTTCGGATACCGCCCAGCGGAACACGCCGGCGGCTTTCTTGTTCTCGGTCACGACCGGACTCACGAGGTGGGGAATGCCATCGTAGACCGACAACTCGACGCGTTTCGGATCGATCAGAACCAGCTTCAATGTTTCCGGCGAGTTCCTATAGAGGAGCGAGATCAGAACCGAATGGACGAAGATCGATTTTCCGGAACCAGTCGCGCCGGCAACCAGCAAGTGCGGCATCTTTTCGATATTGGCGAAGAGAGGTTCACCCGAAACGTCGCGCCCGAGCACGAAGCCGAGCTGGCCCGCTTTCTGGAATTCGGGATAGTTCATCAAACTGCCAAGGCGCACGATCGCCGCCGCTTTGTTCGGAACCTCAATACCGACAAGCGACTTACCGGGGATCGGCGCTTCGATGCGGATCGGGCTTGCAGCCAGGGAAAGCGAAAGATCGGGATTCAGTGCCGTGATACGGGAAAGCTTGATGCCCTCCGCCGGTTTCAGCGTGTAACGCGTGACCGCGGGGCCGACATTGATCTCTCCCATCTCGACCGCGATGCCAAAACTCTCCAGCGTACGTTTGATGACGTTCGCGTTTATAAGCAGGTCGCCGGTTGTCGGTTTTGTACTGTTGGCATTGAGAAGCGAAAGCGGCGGCGGAACATAGTTCGCAAATGATGGTGCCTTCATCTTCTTTTCGGGTGCGGGAACGTCGAGTTTCGATTCGACGACGGTTGCTCGCATTTTCCCTGCATTATCGGAGTTCGATTTTGATACAGGAGCTTCTTCCTTTTGTGCTTTCTGCGGTTCGTTGCCCGTCACGACAAGCGGTTTTCCCGGTTCGGTATTCTCCTCATCTTCTTCATTGTCCTCTTTTTGCCGCCAATGGAATTTAAGCGGCGTATTGGTTGCAACGATTATCGAGATCACAAACAGGAGACAGTCGATGATGATCGCTGCGGCATTACCGAAAGGGGTGCGAAGCGAACCAAAAACCAATCCGAGCCAGCCTCCTCCTCCTGGTTCAACCAGTTCAATAAAACCAAGTACCGATAAAATAAGCAGAACGCTTCCTGCGAGCGTCGTGCCGACCATTTTTTGCCGTTCCGAAGAAATGAGGACTGACGACGCAAAAAGGAGCGTCATCGGGAGGATGAAGTATCCCAGCCCGAAAAGCGTATGAAATCCCTGGTACATCGCGTCTCCGGCCGGTCCTGCCTTTCCAAAACCCGCAAGCGCAAGAATTATGGCTGCTCCAAGCAGACTTACTGCCCAGATGCTTTTTTGTGCTTCAGGATGAAGGCGATGTTCTTCGGACGGGCGGTCAGTTGTGGGTCGCATGGAACTTTTTTCAGCCCCTTTTTTCTTTTTCTTGTGCTTTGCCATATCGCTCATATTAGCACCTTTTTGGGAATCTAAAAAACGGCTTTGCCGAAGCAAAACCGTTTTTTTATGGGACTTTTGTTCCCGAATCTATTTCATTTCTCGGGCATTTTTCAGCGCTTTTGCCCACCAGATCAGCTGATCGAGAAATTTCCCTGCGGTATCTTTGAACGGATCAAGCGCACCTTCTTTTAAATTTTCTTTCTCATCGAGCAAGGCCCAGAACGACGGGATATGGACCGCGTTTCTGATCGGTGCCATCTGCAATTCGATTGCCACTTCGCGCAACTGCTCGACGGCCCGTGCTCCGGCAACGCCGCCCCAGCTCACGAATCCTACTGGTTTGTTGTTCCACTCGTTATAGGCGTAATCCAAGGCATTTTTAAGGACAGCGGGGTAACCGTGATTATATTCGGGAGCTGCGATGATATAGGCATCGGCTTCGGCGATTTTCTTTGCCCATTGCACGGCGATATCGCTCGAATATTTTCCCTGCAAACCGGCCGGACCCATCGGTTCGTCGAAGAACGGCAGGGGATAATCCCGCAGGTCGACGAGTTCCGCTTCGACCCCTTCCTTTTTCTGCGCCTCCTCAAGGATCCACTTTCCCGGCTTATCGCTGAACCGACCCCGCCGCGTGCTACCAAGAATAACCTGGAATGTAAGTTTATTTTCCGTCATTTTTTATTTTATTTTTTTAATTTTTTATGCTTGCCTTCAGGGCTTTCATCTTTTCCGTGGCTACGACGGGCGCGCGGAGCGATGTGGATTTGTTTTCCGCAATGGTGATAAACTTTCCCTCGATAAGCGCCTCCGATATTTTTTTATGCGCCATATGGAGGACTCTCTGAAAGGAACTTTGGGAGATTTTCATTTTTGCCGCAGCGGCGGTCTGACTCAGATCTTCGATGTGCTTCAACCGAAGCGCTTCCGCTTCCGCGGCGCCGATCAGGACGATTCCCGTCGACGCGCAGGCGCCTTCGGGGATGAATTTCTTTATCTTTGGACAGAACGCCACGGTATAATTACATTTTGGCCTGCTCATGATATGAATATATACCCAAAACAAAGCTACGTCAAGCTGCTCGTGCGGTATGTCTACCACTCCTTATTTTTCCGGCCAGAATCTGTTTCGTAACATCTCGCACTATGGGCTGGAGTAGTTCTGTGATAGGTTCTAGAATAAAGGAATGGCATCCGCAAAATTCAAGAACAAGGATCTTGTTGTTTTCGATCTCGACGGCACATTGACGCCGAGCAAGTCGAACATGGAGCCGGATATGTCGCGTACGCTTGCAGAGCTTCTTGCGCGAAAAAGAGTTGCCGTGATCGGCGGCGGGAACTGGGGGCAGTTCCGGAAACAGTTTTTAAAATCACTCGCTTGTCCGAAAGATCTCCTGCCGAACCTTTTTCTTTTTCCGACGACCGCGACGGCATTCTATCGTTATCGGCATGGCTGGCAAAAAGTGTATGAAATGAAATTGTCGGAACACGCCGTGAAGCAGATTAAAAAGGCATTTAAGGATGTTTTTCGTGAAGTCGGCTATGTTCCGCCAAAGAAAGTGTATGGAAAGGTTCTAGAAAATCGTGGGTCGCAGATCACGTTCTCGGCGCTTGGACAGGATGTCGTCGCGCGGCTCGGAAAGCGCGGCCTTGCGCTCAAAGAAAAATGGAAGCGAGAAAATTTTCCCCTCAAGTCGCGCATGGCAAAGCTTCTCGCTGAAAAATTGCCGGAACTTGAAGTGCGGCTTGGCGGCCTTACTTCGATTGATATAACCCAAAAAGGGATCGACAAGGCGTACGGCGTCCGGGAAATAGAAAAGACGCTCAGGGTTCCCATCAAAAAAATGCTTTTTATTGGCGATGCGCTGTATCCTGGAGGCAATGATGCGGCGGCCAAGAAGACCGGCATCGATTGCGTCGCGGTTCGCGATCCCGGGGAAACAAAGCTGGTGATACGAGAAATATTAAAGATGTAGTACGGCAACCGGAAGGGCCTCTTTTTAGCCTTTTTACCTCCCGACGTTGATTCTTGAGCCACCTCCCGGATTTGGACCGGGGACCTTCGCTTTACGAAAGCGCTGCTCTACCACTGAGCTAAGGTGGCTACTTCTTCCGCTTCCTGTGAAATGTACCAAAAAAATCTTCTCCCTGCAATAACGAGCTTTTGCACGGAAAGATGAAAAACAGCCGTATCTTATCCGGCGTGAATGTACGATCATCTTCCGGCCCGAAGCGGTAATCGTGTTACAATATCCTTATTATGCATGACCCTATTGATCTGCGGGATCTCGAACATTCCATAAAACCAACGGATGATTTTTTTTGTTTCGTGAACCAAAAATGGATCGATAAAAATCCGATTCCGCCGGAAGAATCGCGCTGGGGTTCTTTTTATTCTTTGCGTGTTGATGTTGAGCGGCAGATCCAGGAAATTCTCGATGCATTGAACGGTAAGCCGGACGCGCTTGTTGTCGGTCGCGCAAAAAAAGTGCGGGATTTCTACCGGACCGGTATGGATATGCCGAAACGCAACGAGCTGGGCGACGCGCCGCTTGCGGATCTGTTCGCTGACATCGATTCTATAAACGGCCCATCCGCGCTTTCGCGCGTGCTGGGAACATTGCATCGGAATGGCGTCGATGCGTGGTGGTCGTATCAGGTGGATGCTGACGCGAAGCAGAGCGATATCGTCGCGCTCTACCTCGGCCAGGGCGGCATCGGTCTGCCCGACAGGGATTATTATTTGAAGGACGACGCGAAAAGCGCGGAAATCCGCGAGAAATACATTTTCTACATGCGGAATTTGCTTGCAGGATCGTTTGCGATGCATGGAACCGTGGAACCGCAAGCAGCGGCTATTATGGACCTCGAGACGAAGCTCGCCGGAGCTTCCATGACGCGCGTCGAGCTTCGCGATATCGAAAAGCAATACCATAAATTCTCGCCCGAGAAACTTGCGGAACTGGCGCCGCAAATTGACTGGCTGGGATATTTTAAAGCGATAGGAATTCCCGGCATTAAGGAGGTTATTATCTGCCAGCCCGATTTTATCGCGCTTATCAGCAAACTTTTCGCGGACCTTCCGCTTGATGTTCATAAGTCGTATCTGCGATGGTGCGTTCTGAACGATCTATCCCATTGTCTCGACGAATCCCGTGAGCGGCAGAGATTCGATTTTTACGGTCGGACGTTTTCCGGTACGAGTGAAATGAAATCTCTTCCGCGTCGCGTGCAGAGGATCGTGAGCGCGCTGCTTGATGAAGCCGTGGCGGAGCTTTATGTCGAGGCGCATTTCAGCGAACAGGCAAAGAAAAAGATAGGGGAGCTCGTTGATCATCTTTCGGCGGCGTATCGCGCCCGTATTGCGAAGCTTGATTGGATGAGCGAGGAAACAAAGAAAAAAACGATAGCGAAGCTCGCTGCGGTTTCGCGCAAACTCGGTTATCCCGATGTCTGGAGGAATATCGAAAAAATGGACATCGGCACCGATTCTTATGCGGCAAATATCATGTGCGCACATCGTTTTGAGTTCGATCGGAAAATGAAACAGGTGGGCGGACCGGTTGATCGGAGCGAGTGGTATATGTCGCCGCAGACCGTGAATGCGTGCTATGAACCGCTCAGAAATGAAATCCTTTTTCCCGCCGCGATACTTCAGTCTCCCTTTTTCGATCCCGACGCCGACGATGCGGTGAACTTCGGCGGTATCGGCACGACGATCGGACATGAACTCACGCACGGATTCGACGATCAGGGAGCGCTTTTCGATGCTCAAGGAAATTTAGCAAATTGGTGGACGAAAGAAGACAAGGTTCGGTTCGATGCGCAGACCGAACGGCTGGCGAAGCAGTTCGACAAATTCGAAGCCTTGCCGGGGCTTTTTGTGAACGGCCAGCTCACGCTCGGGGAGAACATCGCCGACCTCGGCGGATTATTGATCGCTTATGACGGTCTGATGCTTTCGCTCAAAGAAAAAGGCGGTGGCTCGGAAAAAATAGGCGGGCTTTTGCCGGCGGAACGATTTTTTGTGAGCTATGCCATATCGGAGCGGGGCGCCGTGCGCGACGAGGCTCTCAGATTTCAAACTCAGATCGATCCGCATTCCCCGTCGCGATTCCGCGTCAACGGGCCGCTTTCGAACATGCAGGAATTCTTTGAGGCGTTTAATGTGAAACCCGGCGACAAGCTGTGGCGCGATCCGGAAGATCGGGTAAATATCTGGTAATTATCAGGGTTTGATCCTTGTACCGGATCGAACCCTGAAGCTTTTTTTCCGACTGAAAATGTGCTATACTAAACCTATCAAAAGGCAGATTTTTCTATAAAAATAGGCAAGCTCCTCGAGGGCTTGTTTTCATCAATTATGGCTAAAAAAGAGGAAAAACAGAGCAGTAATAGGGGCAGCGCTTCGTATAATGCGTCGTCCATTCAGGTGCTCGAGGGGCTTGAACCGGTTCGCAAGCGGCCGGGCATGTATATCGGCTCGACGGGCTCGCAGGGCCTGCATCATCTTATTTGGGAGATCGTCGATAACGGTATCGATGAAGCGATGGCAGGTTTCGCCAAGAACATCACCGTAGAACTTTTGCCGGACAATAAGGTAAGCGTTGTTGACGATGGCCGGGGTATTCCGGTCGATATCCATAAGCAGACAAAGGTATCCGCGCTTGAAACGGTGTTTACCGTGCTCCATGCAGGCGGCAAGTTCGGCGGAGAATCTTATAAAGTATCGGGAGGCCTCCATGGCGTTGGCGCTTCCGTGGTAAATGCACTTTCCACGTGGCTTAAAGTGGAAGTCGAGCGCGATGGCGGCAAATACGAGCAGGAATACGAACGTGGCATTCCGAAGTACAAAGTGAGGAAGGTCGGCGCGTCGAAGAATCATGGTACGAGGGTTACGTTTTCTCCGGATAGCGAGATATTTTCCGAGCTTGAGTTCAACGATAAGACGATCCTCGATCACCTTCGCCAGACAGCTTATCTTACGAAGGGCGTCAGGATAAATTTCTTTGATCGTCGCGGCGCCGTACCGATCTGCCACGGCTTCTATTTCGAAGGCGGCGTGCTTTCGTTCGTAAATTATCTCTCGCGCGGCAAGAATCATTTGCAGGAAGATATTTTTTATGTCGAAAAGGAATATATGGCGACCGCAGAGGCTGGCGCCCATGGCAAGACCCCTATGGATATTGAAGTGGCATTCCTTTATGTGGATGACACAAGGGTTCAGGAGCTGAGCTTTGCGAACAATGAATATACCGTCGAGGGTGGTATGCATCTTACGGGGTTCCGCTCGGCATTGACGCGTACCCTGAACAATTACGCGCGCGGCGAGGGCTATTTGAAGGAAAAGGAGGAAAACATAACGAGCGACGATATGCGCGAGGGACTGGTTGCGGTCGTCTCGGTCAAGCTTCGCGAACCGCAATTCGAGGGGCAAACCAAGGCGAAGCTCGGTAATCCTGAGGCGCGTACCGCTACCGAGACCGTAGTGAACGAGGCGCTCAAGGAGTTCCTGGAAAAGCACCCGCAGGAAGCGAAGGCGATCGTCGCGAAGGTGATCTTAAGTGCGAAAGCGCGCCTTGCCGCCAAGGCGGCTCGCGATACCGTGCTGCGCAAAGGTGCGTTTGAGGGGCTCACGCTTCCCGGCAAGCTGGCGGACTGCATCTCCAAGGACGCTTCAGAATCGGAGCTCTTCATTGTGGAAGGCGATTCGGCAGGCGGTACGGGCAAGCAAGGGCGGAACCGGCAGACGCAGGCCATCCTTCCTCTCCGTGGAAAGATTCTGAATGTAGAGCGCGCGCGGCTCGACCGTATGCTTGCGAACGCGGAGATACGCGCACTTGTCGTTGCGATCGGTACGGCGATCGGCGAAGAATTTACCATTGATAAATTGCGCTACCATAAGATCGTTATCATGACGGATGCCGATGTTGATGGTGCGCATATTCGGACATTGCTTCTTACGCTGTTCTATCGGTATTTCCGTCCGGTCGTTGATGGTGGTTTCATTTATATCGCCCAACCGCCGCTTTACAAGATCCAATCCGGAAAAACGGTGAAATATGCGTTTTCGGACGATGAAAAGGATGGCATTATAGCCGAGTTCGAAAAAGCCCTGAAAGCGAGAAGTAAATCGGGCGGAAAAAAAGAAGAGGTTGCAATCGAGGTTGTGGAAAGCGAAACGGAAGATGGTGTTGCGTCCGAAGGAAAGGAGAAAAGATCATCCATCAATGTCCAGCGCTATAAGGGTCTTGGCGAAATGAGCGCCGAACAACTCTGGGATACGACCATGAATCCGGAAACCCGGCTCATGAAGCAGGTTATGGTTGATGACGCGGAACTGGCGGATAAACTGTTTGATGTCCTGATGGGCGATGCGGTTGAGCCGCGCAAGAACTTCATCCAAGCTCATGCCGCAAGCGTTGAGAACCTTGATGTCTAGGACTTTATTTTGTTATCGTCCCTAGGGAAGGACGACAGGAAACTTGCGTTTTCCCATACTTTTTGCTATAAATTACGGATATGCAGCGCATCAAAAGATTTTTCACGGAGTCATGGACCGAGCTGCGCCATGTCAATTGGCCGACGCGGCAGGAGGCGGTTCGACTCACGAGCGTTGTGATCGGGATGTCCCTGGGGCTCGCGGTCTTTTTGGGTCTTTTTGATTATCTTTTTACGACGCTTCTTAAGGCTGCCATCACTCCTTAAAACATAAATCCATGACACCGGCGCACATTTTGCCCCAAGGGGCACAGGCGGAAAAAGCAAAATCGCGGCAGTGGTATGCCGTACAGACCTATTCGGGCTACGAAGAGGCTGTTGCGCGATATTTAAAACAGCGCGTGGAGTCGCTTGCGATGGGCGATAAGATATTCAACATTCTTGTCCCGAAAGAAAAGAAGATTAAAGTGAAAGGCGGCCGCCGCACGACGATCGAGGAAAAGATCTTTCCTGGTTACGTGCTCGTCGAAATGATTCTTACGGAAGATTCGTGGTACGTTGTTCGGAATACGCCGCGTGTGACGGGGTTTGTCGGTCCTGACAATACGACGCCGACACCGCTGTCGCGAGATGAGGTGGATGCGCTACTGTCACGATCCGACACTCACGAGGAGCGGATGATCATCGATCTTCAGGTGGGCGATCTCGTGAAGATCACCGATGGCCCCTTCAAGGATTACGACGGAAAAGTTGCGGAAGTGAATGAAGAGAAAGGCAGCGTCAAGGTGCTTGTTCCCATCTTTGGCAGAGATACCGCGGTCGAACTTGACTCTTTGCAGGTAAAAAAGGTATAAACCTATCATTATGACCCAGTGCTTTTTCTGTTCCCAGAATCTCAATAACATCGATTATAAGGAAGTTGATCTTCTCCGGCGTTTTGTTTCAAGCCAGGCGAAGATCATCGATCCTCAGCATACCGGTATCTGCGCCAAGCATCAGCGGAAGCTTGCGCAGGCCATCAAACGTGCGCGATTCATGGCGCTCTTGCCTTACGTACGCAAATAAAAAAACACCCCGTAAGCGGGGTGTTTTTTTATGCAAGGAGGATCTCGCTTATTCGTTCAGCTAAATAGACAAGTGAGACGGCTGGATTTTCGCCTCGAATTTCAGTAAGATTGCTTCATTATGGCCTGGTAGCCAAGCGGTAAGGCAAGGGTCTGCAAAACCCTTATACGCGGGTTCGATTCCCACCCAGGCCTCTGGCATCTGTCTCAAAAACAGGGTACGGAACCCCCGCGGTTATTTTTGGCTCCGCGAAGCGAATCCCTCATTGAAATACTTTTCAAGTATTCCAGCTTCGGGATTCGCTCCGCTCGCTCGAAAATTCCTCGCGATAGTTCTCGTGTCTGTTTTTGAGACAGATGCCTTAGATAAAATATACAGTCTCGAAAGCCTATTTTAGAATTGGACACTGGGTTATAATATAAAAAATTATGCCCGGGTGGCGGAATGGTTTACGCAGAGGACTTAAAATCCTTGACCCGAAAGGGTTTGTGGGTCCGAATCCCACCCCGGGCACTATGGCAAAAACGGAACGTCGCTAAGATGTTCCGCTTTTGCCACAGTTTTTTTAGGAGAGGATTCGGACGCCGGAGCAAGATTTTTCAGTAGAAAAATCTTGTGAGGCGGTGCCCAGACCTCGCGCGAGTGGCGACGAGTGTGAGAGTCGCGGGCGAATCCCACCCCGGGCACATCAAGAAATGTGTTATGATGAAATAGATGAAGCTCGTTTTCAGACAATTCATATTTTCCACCATATTGGCAGCTGCCGTGTTGATGGCAACGTCATTATTATGGAATCGATCCGGCATCGCAACCATCGTTCTTGTTGGCTTGAGCGTATTGATGTTTCTCGTTGAGCCGAAGAGGGCAAACTTGCTGCTTTATTTCTTTGGATTTATATTCGGACCCATTGCCGAAGCTATCGCTATTTGTTTCGGTGCATGGCACTACACATATCCCTTTCTCATTGGTATCCCACTCTGGCTGCCATTAGTGTGGGGGGACTGTGGACTTTATATCATTCGGGTAAAAGCTGTTCTTGATCTGGCTTAGTTGTCGTTCGTGCTTGCGTATAAAACAGCGAGGGCCCATTGGACCCTCGCTGTTTTATACTGGTCTCGTGTCCTTTTCGCAGTTCGGAAATCGGTGCAATAGCCTACTGCGCATCCTACGTACAGATTTTCTTTGACTGCCCGTGCAGTTCGCCACTACGGCGTTGATATCGAACTTTCCGTCACAAAAGAAATTGAACATTCTGCCTGCCAAAAGGTCTTTGAGATGCCCCGCTGCTCATCAAGATCATTCGACCGCCGGCCCGCCTTGCTCTGCATCTTATTTCTGTATCTCGTACGGAATCACATCTTCGAGCTCTCCGGAATAATAGAATTCATAACCAAGCGAGCCAAAGGTATAATTTGTGCCGCCGATCGTGATCATGGTTCCGCCGACGTGCGGATCGGCGTTCGGATGCGAGCCGGCGAACCCAAGGTTGTAGAGCGTGCTTATGATCTCCGGCCGGTTTGAGATATCATATCCTGCTTTCGCCCACTGAGCCTCTATCTCTTTGATGAAGAGCGCATCATAGAGATAGGCATAGTAATGGTTGTGCTGGTCGGTGATGCGATCGTACCGTTCAGTGTCGTGATCTGCGGTCGTGAAATCGAGCAGATGCGCATAGGCCGGGCCGGGATAATAATCGGAAGATGGATCCTTGAGATTTTCCTCGACCGCGACCGCGGTCTCTGTCTTGATGCCGGCGACGCCGAGCGAAAATTGGGTTTCGCTGCCGAGGATATTGAGCGGTGCGAACGCGGATTTATAGAGCTCGCGTTCAGTGTTGTAGAGCCGCAATTGTTCACCGATGAGCTGTGCCGTGATCAGGCGCGGTCCGACTCCCGTCTCCGCAGCAACCTGATTGATCATCGGTGCATCCTTTGTGATCGCCGCTTTCAGCGTTGCCCATTCCGGCGTGTTGACCCAGGCATAGATGCTCGGCGTGCCGCTTGCGGTGACATTCGAGCTCGTCGGCGTTTCGTTTGTATCAATGCTCACATTCAGCCATTCAGCATCGCATGATTGAAAGGCTGTCATGAGCGGCGTTCCTGTCGCGAAGTGTTCGCCAATGCTTTCCACCATGCGAAGCGCAAGCGTGTAGGAATCGGTTTCGTGATAAGCATCGAGAACCCGCGCGGCGTCCGTCGGGTCATTGTTTTTTACCGCCGCCAGCTTGCACCAAAGATCGAGTTCCTCAAAAGATACCGTGCCGGTTGCAGTTTGGGAAACAGCATCCATCCCATTTTTATTCTGAAGATCGGCGAAATAGCGATCATTCGGATCCGTCGAACCACCTACATCCGTGAGGTGAAAACGCACCGCAAGGTAGCCCCCTGTCAGAAAGAGGCCCACTGCGGCAAAAAGATACAACGTTATGCGAAAGATCCCGAGTGCGACGCGATGGAAATTTTTGGGTGATGGATGTTCGGATGATTCTTGACCTTCGGTCATTTCAAAAGACATCATAGCTCAAAACCTGGAGCATTGAAAAGATGGCGCTTTTCCGTTAGACTTCGGAATGTTCGACGTGGAGGCGTGGCCGAGTGGCTGAAGGCAGCATCCTGCTAAGATGTTAGGGGAGAAATCCCCTCGAAGGTTCGAATCCTTCCGCCTCCGCAATTGTAAAAAAGGGCGCCTAGGGCGCCTCTTTTTTACAATTACAACCAGAGATAGAAGGATTCGAACGCCGGAGCGGAATTTTTTAACAGAAAAATTCCGTGAGGCGGTGCCCAGAGCGCGTGCGAGCGGCGGCGAGCATGCGACTCGCGGGAGAATCCTTCCGCCTCCGCAATGGTAAAATGCACGATTTTGTATCGTCTATTTTGTATTGAGGGTGAACTCTCGGGAAACGTGGACGAGGCGGTGGTTAGCGTGATAAGATGAAAAACATATCATCAAACCATGAGAACAGAGCGTCAATTTTCATCTGATAATGACGGGCAACTTCCGCCTCCGGACAGGCTGGCCACTCGGGAGGAATTTATTTTTTCTTACGGAGAACAGAAAAAATATGAGATGCTTCTCGATGATCCGGAATTTCTGCGATTGGAAAAAGAGGGGATCTTCTTGGTCAAGAAAGAATATGAGAATGACGATCAAGGAAGGAGAAGGCTTAGCTATCTTGAAATACGTGATAAGGATAATGGCATTCTCTTTCTGGCAGATTTCTCCGCTTTGAGGGATTCGGCGATGCGTCATGGCGTTTCTGCGAGGCATTGGGGAGAGTGATGTTCGGCCGCAGGGATGGAATAGGATGCAGAAATTCTGTATCATCATTTTATGATCGCAAATATCATTGCTGTTCTTATGCTGCTCGCCGCTATCTATTTTCTCGGACGCCCCATCGTACACGGGGCGATTTTTTTCCCGACGACGACGCGTAACGTGGAAGCCATGATCGCTCTGGCATCGTTGCGTGCGGGGGATAAGGTCGTTGACCTCGGTTCGGGAGATGGCCGTATCGTGATCGCCTGTGCGGAACGGGGCATCAAAGCGGAAGGCTATGAGATCAACCCGATCCTCGTTCTTCTTTCCCGTCGCGCGATCCGGCGTGCCGGAGTCCAGGACCTTGCCGTGATCCACTGGAAGAGCTTCTGGCGTGCCGATCTCGCATTGTTCAACGTGATCTTCGTGTATGGCATTCCCTATATCATGTCCGATCTCCGCAGGAAATTTGAACGGGAATTGAAACCCGGCACAAGAGTCGTCTCTCATGTTTTTCAGATTCCGCGGTGGATCCCGGTTAAAGACAAGGGAAATATCCATCTTTATAAAATTCCCGAAAGTTTGCATCCCGCTTAATATCTGTTCCAAATTTTTCTGTTGTCATTCCGCGCCCTGCGAGGAATCTTTCTGTTTTTATGATCTCACGAGATCCCTCGTTTCCGTCTGCGCGGGGACGGACTCCGCTCGGGATGACAGATAATTCCAAGTCGTTCGGTAAAGAGATATAATGGGGGACATGGATATCCTGGAAGATATTTTTGCTGCGCAAGGCACTTCAAAAAACGGCCTGTCCTCCGACGAAGCGGCGCGGCGCTTGATACACTACGGACCGAACGAGTTCGCGGAACGGAAGCGCTTGCGGCCGATGTTCATCCTGTTTTCAAAGTTCAAAAATCCGCTGTTTATCCTTCTGATCGCCGCCGCGCTCGTTTCCGGTATTTTGGGATCGCATTTTGAGGCGGGTGTCATCCTGGCTATTGTCCTTGGGAGCGCGCTTATCGATTTTTTGAATACCTACCGCTCCGCACAGGCAGCGGAGGCTTTGCGCGAAAAAGTGACCGTCACGGCGGCTGTCCTGCGCGATGGAAAACTTCAGGAAATCCATGTCCATGATATGGTGCCCGGTGACGTGTTCGCCCTTGAGGCGGGGGATATTGTTCCTGCGGACGGCATCGTTTTTGAAGCAAAGGACCTTTTTGTCGACGAGAGCATGCTTACCGGGGAATCGATCCCCGTGGAAAAAGAAGCGGCTCCCGCAGAGACGCGGACGGTTTTTATGGAGTCGAGCGTCGTCTCGGGGAAGGGATTTGCCGTGGCTACGACGACCGGAGCGCAAACTCGCGTCGGCACCATCGCCGAAAAGTTAAGGAAGCCAGATGTTCCGACGGAGTTCGAAAAGAACCTCAAGGATTTCAGTTCCTTTATCTTTCGCGTGACGCTCTTTTTGGTGCTCGCTGTCATTTTGCTGAATATTTTCTTCAATCGCCAGGATCCGCTCCAGATGTTCCTTTTCGCGGTTGCGATAGCCGTGGGCCTTACGCCGGAACTTTTGCCACTGATCGTTACCAGTAATCTTGCGAAAGGGGCGATTGCGATGTCGCGCGGCGGCGTGATCGTAAAAAAGCTCGGCGCCATCCATAACTTCGGCGGTGTTGATGTGCTTTGCACCGATAAGACGGGAACCCTCACCGAGGACAAGATCGCGCTCGTGCGATGCGTTGATTCGTTCGGCATGGAAAGCGATGAGGCGTTTTTCTGGGGGGTCATGAGCAGCAAGCACTTGACGGGTGTCCACGGCGTTCTCGATATCGCCATTGAAAATTACAAGCAGATCAGCGTCGATGATTGGGAAAAAGTGGACGAGATCCCGTTCGATGCCATCCGGCGCATCGAATCGGTGGTTGTGCGGAAGCAGGACAAAACGGTTCTTATCGCGAAGGGTGCACCGGAAGAGATTCTAAAAAATGCGGATTCCTATGGTGATCAGAAACGGCAACCGATAACTCCGGATGTGCGCCAGAAGATCGATGCCGAATATGAATCGCTCAGCAAGGACGGATTCCGCGTGCTTGCGGTCGGTGTCCGTGATGTCCTGTTCAAAACTACGCCGTATGGCGCCGACGAGGAACGGGGATTATCGTTCGTTGGTTTTTTGGCCTTTCTTGATCCGCCCAAAAAGACCGTGAAGGAAACACTTGAGAGGATGGAGCAGATCAATGTGTCGATCAAGATCGTGACGGGCGATAATTTTCTCGTTACCAAGCATATTGCCGAAGAGATCGGACTTCCCGTGGAAGGATCGCTCACGGGAGACGACATCGCGAAGCTTACCGATGAGGCGTTGCGACATGCTGTCGATGGGATAACCATCTTTTCCCGCGTGACGCCCGAACAGAAACAGCGGATCATCCAGGCCTTGCGCAAAAACGGCCACGTGGTCGCCTATATGGGTGACGGCGTGAACGATGTTCTCTCGCTTAAGGAAGCCGATGTGAGCATTTCCGTGGATAATGCGGTTGATGTGGCAAAACAGACAGCGGACATCATTCTCCTTAAAAAGGGACTGGACGAGATCGTGCAGGGTATCATTGAGGGCCGTAAAACGTTCGCTAACACGTTCAAATACCTCCAGATGGCGCTTTCCTCGAACTTCGGGAATATGTTCAGCATGCCGGTCGCATCGCTCATTTTGCCGTTCCTTCCGATGACGGCGCCACAGATCCTTTTGAACAATTTCCTCTACGATTCGTCCCAGCTTGCGATCCCGTTCGACAATGTTGAAGACGAATTTCTTACACGCCCCAAAAAATTCAATATCGCGTTCCTGAAAAAATTCATGCTCATCTTTGGGCCATTAAGCTCATGCTTCGATTTTGCCACATTCGGTTTTCTGATTTTGATCCGGCATTCTACGGGCGGTGTTTTTCAGACAGGATGGTTTCTGGAGTCGATCGCAACGCAGACGCTTGTCGTGAACATCATAAGAAGCCGTTCTGCTTTCTGGAAGCATGGCGGACCGAGCAAGGCGCTTCTTGCAAGCACCTTCGGCGCCGTCATTGTCGCGTGGATATTGCCCTACACCTGGCTGGGGCAGAAGATCGGTTTCGTGGGTCTTGGTATATCCTCGCTCGCGGTCATAGTCTGCATCGTTTTAATCTATCTGGTCGCTGTTGAGATCACAAAAAAATATTTCTATAAGAGATACGGATATCTTATAGAAAAATAACAAGATTCAGGAATTCCAATCTTATCATCTCGCTTTATAGAGCGAGACAGAAGATTCCTTTCGACAATTTGATTATTAACCTTATGTTATGACTATTTCAGAACAGAGCAAAACAGCTTTCACCCTGATCGATCCCCGTCTTCACGGGGATGACAAGAGGTTTCAAGGCTTCACCTTGATTGAATTGTTGATCGTGATCGCCATCATCGCCATCCTCAGTATCGTCGTCGTCCTCACCC
>CAJAQL010000014.1 GCA_903944135.1 uncultured Parcubacteria group bacterium | reverse complement strand
ATGTATTTTTATATGATTGTATTAATCTTCCGGTTTTATAAACGAGATCGTTTCTTAATAATAAAGTTGGATCTGGGGCAATATAAAAATCAAACAGTGAATTATATAAACGTTTAGTCCTGCCAAATATAAATTTCTTTTTATATGCAGTAGCCAAATCGGCAACTTGTTGGGTTACCTCATGTATAATACCGATCTGCGTAACCTTAACAGATGTGAGATTATTTTCATAAAATACCTTAGCTACCCTCGTTGCAATCCACGGCAATACAGGTGGTATATAATTATAGATAATAGCTGAGGGATTATTTTTAGTAATAGCGTCTTTCAACTCATCCAATGAAGAACATTCAACTCTGATGAAATCATATTTTTTTGAGCGCAATAGAACATCCGTCACATTCTTACCGAACTCGTATACGCCGCACTGTGCTTTTTTATGAGAAACAAATAGAATTTTTTTGTTCATAGACTTTTGACGCAGCTAAAATCACATTAATTTTATTGATCGCTATATTTTTTAATATCATTCATGACCATGATTTTGACCAGTTTCTTAAAATTAACATCGGGGGACCAATGAAGTATCTTCTTTGCTCTGGAGGCATCGCCGACTAAGAGCGGCGCATTTCCTGAAATATTATCAGGAGCTGTTGCTCTTACGATGATTCGCTTCGTTTTTGCATCTACGGCTATAAACGATCCCTTAGTTTGAACCCATGCTAATTTTATACCGACACACCTGAAGGCCTCATCAATAAAATCTTTTACTGAATGCAATCGTCCGGTAGCGACGACATGATCGTCCGGTTTCTTCTGCTGAAGCATTTTCCACATTGCAACAACATAATCGCCCGCATACCCCCAATCTCTTTTTGCATTTATATCTCCCAGAACGATCTCCTTTTGCGAACCAGCATGAATTCGAGCAATACCGATACTTATTTTTCTCGTAACAAACTGCTCTCCCCGCATCTCCGACTCATGATTATACAATATGCCGCTACATGCAAAAATTTTATAGTTTTCGCGATAATATCTCACCGACCAAACAGCGGCTAATTTCGAAAAGCCATAGGGATTTCTCGGAAAGAATGGCGTCTTTTCATTTTGAGGATGGATAGCTGCATCGCCAAAGAGCTCGGAAGATGCCGCTATGAATAATTTCGTCTTGCGCGAGAAATCCTTGATCGCGTTCAGCAAGGTCAAAACGCTGTCGATGTTGTCGCGATATGCGAGCGACGGGTCTTTTAAAGATGGGTGTATGGAGCTTTGTCCCGCAAGATGATAGACTTCGTTGAATTTATATTTTTTTATATAACCCGCCAATAAATGAGCATTGTTGATATCCCCTCGCAAAAGCTTTAATTTTTTAAAATCATTTTTCGGGAACGCGGAAAGATTGCCTACATCTTCCGGCTCGAAAGATCGGACAAGGCCATATACTTTATAGCCCTTCCCCAATAAAAAACGCGTCAGGAAATATCCATCCTGACCACCGATGCCGGTAATAAAAGCTGTTTTCATGCAGATATCTATATTTTAGCAAGGCGCAAATAATTTCTTACATTTAGAGAGCCACCGACACAAACCCTGGGCATTGTGTTAAATATCTTACGGTATTGACCGCAGAAAACCATCCCTTTTCTCCATAATATGCTATTTCAAAATATCGGTCCGCCTCAGATCGGCAATATCCGCATCCACCATGATTCTCACGAGATCCTCAAACTTCGTCTTTGGCGACCATCCAAGTTCTTTCTTGATCTTTGTGATATCAGCGATAAGATCCTCGACTTCCGTTGGCCGGAAGTATCGCTGGTCTATCTCTACATATTTCTGCCAATCGCCCAAATCAGCAGAGACAAAGGCTGCTGCCAAAAATTCCTTGATAGAGTGCGATTCTCCCGTACCGACAACGTAATCGTCCGGCTTCTCCGCCTGAAGCATCATCCACATAGCCTCGACATATTCGGGTGCATATCCCCAATCGCGGCGGGCATCAAGATTACCAAGATATATTTTTTTATCTAAGCCTGCCTTAATGCGTGCCACGCCACGCGTGATTTTTCGGGTCACGAAATTTTCGCCGCGGCGCGGACTTTCATGGTTGAACAAGATACCATTGACGGCGAAAATTCCATAGGCCTCTCGATAATTGACTGTTGCATCATATGCAAACACCTTTGCGCAGCCATAAGGACTTCGGGGATGGAACCTTGTCTCCTCGTTCTGAGGAGGGGGTGTTGCCCCGAACATCTCAGAGGAACTTGCTTGATAAAATTTGATCTTTTTCCCGGAGAATTTTTCAAAATTTCTAATCGCCTCAAGAATACGAATCGCACCGAGCGCGACGACATTCGCCGTATATTCAGGTATGTCAAACGAAATACGGACATGGCTCTGAGCCGCCAGATTATAAATCTCATCCGGTTGAATTTCGTAAATCAACGAGAACAAATTACCCGAATCGGTTGCGTCGCCATAATGCAATATCATTCCTGGCCCTTTCTGATGTATATCAGGATGTAAATGCTCGATCCTACCTCTGTTAAAACTGGATGAACGTCGAATAATGCCGTGAACCTCATAACCCTTTTCGATCAATAATTCTGCGAGATAGCTACCGTCCTGCCCCGTAATTCCGGTTATAATCGCCTTTTTGTGATTTTTTTCTTCCATCCCAAAATTTTATCACGCATCCTCAAAAAAAGAAAAGTACTTTTCGAGAGATAAGGTATAAAGACTATTTAATCTTTTTCTGTAAAATACGCATCCATGATCGGTTTCGCGGGTTCGCAATCGATGGCGATCTTTTTGATGGCATTGAGCAAAGGGAATTTCGCGGCATTCTCACCAAGGCGAACCACGAGGGGCGGGATCGATGCCGTTCCTTCGCCCCGCAGATTGCATTTTCCTTTTTTTACGATTTCGTCGCCCACTTCACGATTCCGGGAATAAGGACTGTAGCTCGTTGCGACGAAATCGGCGAGCCCTGCCGTGCCGATCATTATTTTTTTGTCCGCACCGAGAACTTCCGCGATGCCGAGCGACTCATTCATCGCGCGCGCCACGAGCCAGCCCTTGGCGTTGCCATCGAGCTCAAGCCCGTCCGCGATACCGAGACCAAGCGCATAAATGTTTTTCAAAACTCCCGCAAGCGAAACGCTTTTTGCATCATTCGATATCTCGGTAGCGAAAACCGGCGAAGAGAAAAGGTCGGCTACTTTCTTAGCTGCCGAGCCGAATGGTGAAGCGAAAACCGCCGCCGCATTTTTTCCTGCCGCGATTTCCGCCGCAAGCATCGGTCCTCCCACGATCACGAACGGCTGGAAGTTCGGTAGCAGTTCCGGAAGCAATTCTCCGGTTGTTTTTCGATCATCGGACTCATCAATGCCTTTCGAGAAGGAAACGATGATGCTCGCTGAATGTAAGGCTGACATCATGTCAGAAAGCACGCTGCGAATGGCCCACGACGGCACGCACAAAAAAATGAAATCAGCCGAAGACACGATCTCGTGGAGAGGGCGTTTATCCGTAGATTTCGAACTATCGGCATCCCAAAGGCTTATTTTGCAGTTCTTTGCGCCAAGATAACCCCCGAGGGCCTGCCCAAGTTCACCGGCACCGATAATGAGAATCCGTGGATTCATAAAAACCATTATATATCATTTTCACTATTTCCTCTCAAAATTTTATAAGAATGGATTCCCGCCTGGGCAGGGATAAATTCCGCGAATGCAGGAATAAATGGAGAATTATAAAACAAATAGAAGCACGGACTCTCCGTCTCCACGGAGAGCGACAAAAAATTTCTGCCATCCCGCGCCCCGACACGGAATCCAGATCATTAAAAAATCATTAAATCGAATTTGACTTTGGTTTCGGATAGAATACGATAGCTTATGAAGGCGGCACCCCATGACCATGGGATGAAATTCCGAGCTAGCGCAAAAATGACCCATAAAAGGGCCATTTTTGTTTTAAGAATTTTTTAATGATCGGTTGCTATTTTGATTAAGCCCGCGTGATATGGGCCCTTCGTTCAATGGATAGGATGCCGTTCTTGCTAGCTCGGCGATGCGGGTTCGAATCCCGCAGGGTCCACATTTCAGAATTTTCCACAACTGCCGCGGCTACGCCGCGGTTTTGTGTTCGCAAATCGTATAGATAATCAAACGGATTTTTTAACGTGAGGGTAAGAAGAGAGTTATTAATTTTCGGGTTCGAGCCGAGTTCACGGAGAAAATCACGCATGGAGGCGTAATTTTCTCCGGCGGCCAGTTTTTCGGCTTTGTTTCCGGTCATAATCCAGTTTCTCGTGAGTTCGAGCCAACGCTCGCCCGTCTGGTCGAAATCGGACAATTTGCCCTGCAAATCCGCCTTCGTCACCATGAGCGCGTTCTTCCGCTCCTTGAACTCCTGCGGCTCCACGGAGCCGTCGAGCATGGCGTCGGTAAGGCGGTCGAGCTTGGCGCGGACTCCGGCAAGGCCGTCATTCAACTTCAGCACGAAAGGTTCGGACGAGCGGCGGGACTCGTCCTCCCATTCGTTTACCTTCGCGAGATACTTCTCGCGCCACTCGTCCGACAAGGAAAGGTTTTGAACGGCGGTTCTGATCTGAACGGCAAGGTTTTCCTCCGACAAAAATCGGTGTTGCCCGCAAATCTGGGTGCGGCTCTTTTTCGTGCAGCGGTAATAGACGTACTGGCGGCCGCTGGGCTTTGTCTTTCGTTCGGCGGTAATCGTGTAGCCGCACTCCCCGCAACGGGCAAAACCGAGGAACTGAAAAGGTTTTATATCGCGATTTTTGCGGGGCTTGCCGTTGTCCCGCATCGCCTCCTGTATCCGGTCAAAAGTTTTCTTGGAGATCATCGGCTTATGGCTCCCTTCGTGCAGTTCGCCGCGATAGAGAAAATGGCCGTAGTAGAAAGGGTTGGCGAGGAAACTCATGATCGTTGAGAGGTGGAGTGGTCGCCCGTTCTTGGCAGTAAGGCCGAGCGAAAACATCTTGTCGCGGATCGTCGAGAGTGTGTAGTTTCCAGTCGCAAACAATTCGAGGGATTCCTTCGCTTTGAGAAACGTCTTCGGATCGGGTTCGATGGTGCGCAAGCGAGGCTCGTTGAAATAACCGAGCGGAGCCTTGCCGGAAAACACGCCGTTCCGTATCTTCTGCCGGATGCCGCGCAAGATGTTTTCGCGGAGGTTGTCGCTGTAATATTTGGCCTGCCCGAAAGCGACGGAGAGCATGAATTTCCCCTGCGGCGTGGGTTCAAACCAAAACGTCGGGAATTTGAGCGACATAATCTTTCCGGTATCAATGAAGTAGATGATCTTCCCGCCGTCTATCGAGTTGCGAGCCAACCTGTCGGGATGCCACGCAATGATGCCGGAAGCGACTCCTTTTTCTATCTGATCTACCATCTCGTTGAAGATCGGGCGGCCGGGTTCCTTCGCGCTCTGGCTCTCGGTATATTCCCGAATTATGTGAATGTCATTTTGACGCGCGAACGCGCGAAGCTCAGCAAGCTGGGCTTCGATGGATAATATCTGGCGTTCCTCCTCTTCGGAGGATTTACGGGCGTAGAGGAAATAGTTGGTCATAATTCTATTGACGTAAACTAATATACGTTACGCTGTTTATAAATGCTTGACTTCCTTGTAAGGATAGCATATATATTATAAATATGGAAACCAAAGAAAAGCAATCGCCTTCTAACGAGCACCCCCGGGATCGCTTCAAAAGACTCGCCACTCTTCGGACAAACGGCGTATTAAAGCGCCTCAAGGTTTTGAGTAACTGCTCGAATCGCAATATATACGAATACGAAGAGCAGGATATAGAAAAGATATTCGACGAGATCGAAAGGAAGGTGAAGGAGGCAAAAGCCAAATTCCACTTCCCCAAGAAACGGGAGTTTAAATTATAAGAAGATGAAAGGCGACGCTCACAATTTAAGTCGTGCAGAAAAGATATTGCTTTTTTTGTACGAATTCGGCGGCGGCGAGAGGACTAAAGTTCGCTACGAAGATATCGTGGTTGGACTTTTTAAAAAGTATCCTCATGATTTTCAACTCAAGGGTTACGCCGAATATCCCGATTCCGGCGATATGGTGCATAAGCCCTTATATGACTTCAAAAAGAAGGGGTATGTAAATGCGGAAAATAAAATTTTCTCCCTAACGGATCGGGGCGTAGAGCTGGCTCGCCAACTAGCAGGCAAAGAAAAAGCGACCGAGTCTCAAAAGGATAGATTGTCGCGGAGTGCAGAAACCGAGGTCTCGCGAATCAAATCTCTCGAAGGATTCTCTTTTTTCTCCTCTGGGAAAAAAGAAGATTTGTCAGATAATGATTTTTACAATTACTTAGGCGTTACGGTAAGAACCCCAAAAAATGCTTTCATCGGTCGCCTTCAAACTATGAACGCTATCATAGAGGAACTCAAAAGATATCCCAAGGATTCTCTATACAAAAATATAATCGACTACCACGATTTTCTCGTATCAAAGTACGGCTCAATAATCGAATTTTTTACCAATAAAACATGACGAATAAAATCACAATTAAAGAAACCGCAAACGTTTTCGACGATCACCTGCTGGATGTCATCGGGAACGACTTCAAGTTTGACCATGTTAAGGGCATGGCGGAGTGGCTCAAAAATTCTGTCGACGCATATCGCACAAACAGTATTCATCAAGAAGATCAGCACGTTATCTTTAGGTTTACCGATCAAGGGGTTACGCATCCGATTATCGAGTGCGTTGATTTTGTGGGCATGACTCAGATCGATATAGAAAAGGCCTTCAAACGATGGGGCGATCCCAACGCGGCAAAACGCGGAACCAGAATCAAAACATACGGCGGCCACGGGAACGGCGGGAAGTTTTATATGCGACAAATGTTCGGGGAATCGCGCTTCGTAACCTACAAAGACGGCGCATTAAACATCTTCGGTTTCAGTGAAAACAAAAAATACGGCTACGCGCAAGGGTTCGAGAATAAGAAAATGAGTCCTAAAGAAGCAATGGAGTTCGCCGAGATAACCGATCTTCCGATTCCAGCCGAGGTCAAGAAGAAAATCCTCGCGGGAGCGACGGGTTTTACCGTTGTTCAGGGAATCGCCCCCGAAGGTATTAAAAGCAAATTTAAAGTTGCCAGAGAAATCGAAAGGCTTAAAAACCATCCGCAATCGCGAAGGATACTATTAAGGAGTAATGTTGCGGTGGTTTATAACGGACATTCGCTATATGCGCTTCTTAAGCCAGATGACCTTCTCCCCTTGCCCGGTAAATTTACGGAACCGCGAATTATAAATATTCCCAAGGAACTGACCGTACATTCTGGATCGGAAAGTACCGTCATGGAGATGGCTAACGAGAAATACCCGCCCGGAAAGTTGATCCTTAGGACTTCATCGGAGGCTCTCGCAAGAGGCAGTAAGCTCGGAGAACTCAATCGCATAGATATTTTGGGTGAGATTGGCGTTATCGGTTCTTATCAACTCTCCGAAATGGGCGTTACCGGCTTTCCAGCCGCCGCTTTTATTTATGGCGAATTCGGCCCAGCACATGACGGCGATGCATCGATCCTTGAAGACCCCGCCAACGATTGCGTCTCAAACGATCGGGCAAAATTGGTTTCAAACGATACGACAAAGGCGTTGATTGAATGGATCGCTCAAGAAGTTGATAAACTCGCTGCGGAAATCGCGGCAGTTGAAAGGGAAAAACAAAAAGCGAACCAGAAAGAAATCACCTCGAAGTTCAATGACGTTTTGAACGAATGGAAGAATAAGCATATGAGAAGAATCATGTCGGATCTGTTCGGCGGTTCCGGCACCGATGGGGGCGGCGGGAACGGCGGTAAAACTGGAACCGAGGTTTCCGCTCCACCAAACGGATTTGATTTTAAATTTCCGCAGGCGGAAATCGAGTTGAACGTTCCGGAAAAGTTGACCCTAAAAATCAGCGTCCCCCAATCGTTACCGCTGGGAGCAACAATCTTCTTCAAATCCGACTCCGATAAGGTCTCTCTGGACGAGGAAAAAATATCCATAAAATCGGACTATTTGAAATCTACGCCCGAAGGGCAAGATGTCGCGTTTATAAACATAGAGGCATTGGGTTCAATTATCGGTACGGAAGCGACGATTACCGCGACTGCCGGGAAGTTATCTGCGTCAATTAAGGTTGTCGTGGTAAAAGAAAAAGAAAAAAGTTCCGGCAAATCTTTCCCGCAGGTGTTGCTTTCCGGCCACAATCCAGACCCGCTCGGCATAGCTCCCGACGGGATTCTCACGCTCGGAGAACGCGACCCTGTCGTTTATCAGCGACCTCAAGATGTGTCGGCGAATATCTATTGGATAAATACCGCCAGTCCGATGGCGTCAAAAATTTATGATCGGTTCACTTTCGATTCCATACAGTGGAGAAATTTCCTTTTTGATCGTTATGTCGATATTTTCGTAAAAGAAGCGGTACATGAACTTTACAAGCGAGACTACGAAAACTTTAACGCAGACGCGGTAGATCAGAAGATATCGGAGGTCGTGAGGCAAATACATCAAAGTGCGAAGGAAGACCTCGAGCAATTCCTATTCGACGAAAGTTATGTTACACAAAACGAGTGATGGATTCCGATGCGGTCTTTAAACTCGAAGATCATCCCACCTTGGATTTGGGGAAAAAAGGCGACGTCATCGAGGCACTCGCCAAATATTTGGGATTTACAAAACAACTCATAGAGAGCCACTCCCGTCGTCAAGATGTTGTGAGGGCGCGGGATTTGATCGCCTACTTATTGCGCGAATATGGAGACCTCTCCTATCCGGCAATAGGCCGATTATTGGGGGGTAGAGATCATACAACCATCATCTATTCTTATAGGAAAACGAAAGGGAAAATCGAAAAGAACCCTGAGCTGGGAAAGGAATTGGCAAATTTGATACAAGAGGCCTCATTAATCAAAGCCAGAAAACTCCGCGTCGAAAAAGAGATCATTCCGGAAATCCTATCAGCCGTTAAAACGGCAAACAAACAAGGGACGCGCACGCCGACTTTCAGGGAAATCCCCGAAAGGAACGCCAAGGTTCTTGGGCTATGGAGGGAAGGTTTAACGCTTCAAAATATCGCCAATCTTTACAACCTATCGAGAGAACGCATACGACAAATCATTTTGGCCACGATTCAGCAAATGGCCGTAAACGAATCCGTATCAAAGGGCATAGTAATGGATTCGGATTTATTGGTTGAGGAAGAATTCAAAAAGAGGAAAAAATCTAAGGAATCGAAAGACGTAGCTGCTCTCGCCCCACCGAAAGAAAAGAGGTGGAGCCGATATTATGCCGCTTGTAAATCTTGTGGTACCACTTCAATGCCTCATGTAAGGCGTGGCCTATGCGAGAGGTGTTCCGGACAATTCCGCGGCGGAATAAGAGAGGACATCATAGAGCGGCATTCGAGCAAATGCGACTCCTGCGGGATATCTCGCGGGGAAGCCATCAGGGAATACGGCCGCGATTTCTATATTATGAAGTCGCAACAAGTTCTTTGTAAAAACTGTTTTTTGAAAATTACCGGAGAGAAGTTGGGTAACTCGACTAGGCGTAGGAAGAGGCGCGTTTAGGAACGACGATCGGCAAGTCAACTTTGCTCTTTGAAGAATCTTGCCGCCTGAGATATCTTTTCAAGGTTTTAGCCATCCCTCTCGCTACCGGCACCGATACGGCATTGCCAAATTGTTTATATGCCTGCGTTTGAGAAACGGGAATTTTAAAATTATCCGGAAAACCTTGCAGGCGAGCGCACTCACGCTCCGTGAGTTTCCGCACGCCCCACTTATTGATGGATACGGGCTTATCCTGAATGAGATTCCTTTCCCGTCCCATATTACCCGATACGATTGTATTCGAGATTCCCTTCGGATTCAGAATTTCGCAACCGAAGCCGCTCCCTTTTGTCGCATGTCTTTCTTTATGAGCGAGCAGTCCTTCGTAATATTTTTGGGAAAGGTAATATTTTTCTGGAACTTTCTTTTCCAATATATCTTTGAGTCGCGGCTCTCGATCGACGGGAGATTTTCTCGGGAACTGAAACGGCTTATGGGGATATTTAACGCCGACTATATAGATACGTTCCCTGTGTTGCGGCACGCCAAAATCCTTGGAGTCGAGAATTTGCTCGGTAACGTAATATCCACCCCCGGCTTTTTCAAGAGCCGATTTTATAAACTTATAGGTCTCGCCTTTGTTGTGTCTTATCAAATTCTTGACGTTCTCAAGAACGAACGCCCGCGGCTTGCGGACATTCAGAAACTTTACGACCTCGTTAAACAATTGTCCGCGAGGATCGTCCAGCCCGTCACGCTTACCGATCAGAGAGAAAGGCTGGCAAGGAAATCCCGCAAGAAGTACGTCGAAGTCCGGAACGGAAAGCGGATCGACCGATCGTATATCTTTTTCATCTATCTCGCCGAAATTCGCTCGATAAGTCTGACAAGCGTATCTATCGATGTCGTTTGAGTAGACGATTTCAAATCCCGCCTTCTCAAATCCCAACCTCATCCCGCCGATACCGGCGAAGAGATCGATCGCTTTGAATTTTTTCCTCAAAGAGGATTTCACTCTCTAATTATATCACCTATTTTTTATCTCGTTTAGAGCGGATATCAACTTATTGCTCGGTATCCGATCCTTGAGCGAGTGCTCCCACAGTCTTACGGCCGTCCAACCCATTTCCTTGTATTGCTTATTTACCTCCCTATCGCGGTTTTTGTTTCCATCGATTTTATCTTTCCAGAAACGCCGATTGCTCCTTGGCGCAATAAAATGATATCGACACCCGTGCCAAAAACATGAATCGACGAACACGACAGCTTTCTTTCTCGGGAAAACAAAATCGGGCTTGCCCGGGAGACTCGATAGGTGTTGTTTATACCGAAGACCATTGGCTTTAAGAGTTGCGGCGAATTTCAATTCGATCTTGGAATCTTTATTCTTTACTAAGGCCATTATTCTACTCCTGTCTCGCTTGGAAAAAATGTCGGACATATTGAGATTATAATCCGTTCCTTTCAAATAGGGAGTGCCGATTATAAATCGGCTGCATCCATAACGCGCGCACGGGAAGGGTGGGGCAAGCGTTATCGAAAATTAATAACTCTCTTCTTACCCTCACGTTAAAAAATCCGTTTGATTATCTATACGATTTGCGAACACAAAACCGCGGCGTAGCCGCGGCAGTTGTGGAAAATTCTGAAATGTGGCGGTTATTGGAAAAAGTTCGCACTTTTTACCAAGAAAACCCCTACATT
>CAJAQL010000013.1 GCA_903944135.1 uncultured Parcubacteria group bacterium | reverse complement strand
CCGCGCGCGGAGAATTATATTCCCCCCAGATGAGCCACCAGATGAGGGCAAGGACAACGATGATGACCACCGCAGAGATTATGGCGACCCTTTTTTTATATGCTATCCCCATCCACCACGCTTTTATTTTATTCATGGCTTATATGGCTTTTAAAAAATGTCTGACCTTATTATATTGCTTCATTTTTATTGTACCATGTCAAGAAAAAATATAAGGTGGATAATTCGTACGTCATGCCTTACCCCTTTTCATGGGGACGACAGAAAGAAAGACCGAGGATTAGATTTTGTTGAGCGGACATGATTGGTGATCATGTGGACGGGCGACACAATATTTGCGGCCATATTCGATGATCTTATAGGTCGCGCTGAACCAGTCCTTTTGGGGGATGATCTGCATCAGATCCCGCTCTATCTTCTCTGGTGTTTTCTCTTTGGAAAGACCGAGTACGCGTGCCAAGCGTTTCACGTGCGTGTCGACCGCAATCCCTTCGACCACGCCATAAGCGTTCCCTAAAATAACATTCGCTGATTTGCGGCCAACAC
The DNA here is from genome assembly GCA_903944135.1 of uncultured Parcubacteria group bacterium. Lineage (GTDB taxonomy): Bacteria > Patescibacteriota > Minisyncoccia > UBA6257 > 2-01-FULL-56-20 > CAJAQL01. Next base: position 26,203 of record CAJAQL010000013.1, on the reverse strand, counting down.
CGGGGATCGTCACCATCTCAGCCATGGTGCGCGGCAATTCTCCTTTATATTTCTCCTTCACTACCTTCGCGGCCGCTAAGATGTTTTTTGTCTTGTTGCGATAGAACCCGCACTCGCGGATGTCTTTTTCGAATTCGTACTTATTTGCATCAACGTAATCCTTTAATGTACGGTATTTCTCGAAAAGCCGCGCCGTCACCTCATTTACCTTTTTATCGGTGCATTGCGCCGAAAGCTCGACTGCAACCAAAAGTTCCCAATGATTTGAAAAGTTAAGCGCAATATGCGCATCCGGAAAAAGCCTTGCGAGCACGCGTGATATTTTCTGCCACCGTTTTTTGAGCCGCGGGAGATCCTTAGAATCGATCATGTTAAATGAATTATAATTGAATTCAATGGGAAAAACATTGCCAGGTGATTTTTTCGATCGGCCGACACTCTTGGTCGCACGCGAAATGCTCGGAAAATATCTCGTACGAAAATATCGGAGCAAGACGATCTCTCTTATGATCACCGAGGTTGAAGCTTATGACGGCCCGCTTGATCGCGCGTCGCACGCGAGTCATGGCAGAACGCCGCGGACAAAGATCATGTTCGGCCCAGCCGGACGGTTCTATGTCTATTTCACGTATGGCATGCATTGGCTCGTGAATGTTGTGACGGGGCCGGAAGATTATCCGGCAGCAGTCCTTATCCGTGCGGGAAAATATTATGATATCAAAAGGCGGGAATGGGTTCTCGTGAACGGCCCGGCGCGCCTGACAAAATTATTGAAAATAACCGGGGCTCAGAACGGAAAAATCGCCGGAAAGAAAACAGGCCTTTGGTTCGAAGATCGCGGCGAAAAGGTCAAAAAATCAGGCATTGCTACCGATAAACGCATTGGTGTCGACTATGCTGGCCCTGTATGGAAAAATAAACTCTATCGATTTACCTTGACTACTTTTAAAAAGTGTGATAGAAAATAAACAGCAGAACAGCGCTATCTTTTAAGGAGGGTGAACACTTGAACGACAAACCAAGTAAATTCGTCCTTCAGGTTGCTGACAGTGTGGCGGATTATCTGAGGCGGGAAAAAGAACAGGGGAAACATCCCGACTTCAAGCAAACGATCTGGTGGAAGATCGGAAATTATACTGATCGGCAGAAAATATTTGTCGCCGTCCAAAAGGAACTGAAACGTCGCAGTGTCGAAAAGCGTCGTAACGACGCCCTCGCCAAAAAAAATATTGCGTCGCGTTCCTCTTAGTTCTTCGCCCGCACTCTCCCCGCCGCACCCTCTCTTGGTCCGGCGGGTTTTCCTTATCTAAAAAGGCTCATTCGGTAGAACGAGCCCTATGAAAATATTATCTTGAAATCCCTTGAACAGAACCCATCCCAGAACGTCCTCTTGTCGACGGAATGAAAATAAGGATCCCTAAGAGAACCAGAATGATAATGGCAAGAACAATCGCGATGATCTTTACGAGTTTATTCATATTTGTTCTTTCCTGATGATCGCTTTTTCGCGCCGCAGAATCCGCATCTTCTTTCCGGCCCCGCGATTATAGCCGCCTGGCGTTCCATCGGACCGGACAACACGGTGACATGGGATTTTCGGGTTATGATTTTTATTCAGAATGTTTCCGACTGCGCGATACGCACGCGGGCTCCCTGCGCGCCGCGCAACCTCCGCATAGGTCAGGGTCGTTCCGCGGGGAATCCCCGCAACAACCGTGAGTACGTTATTTCTGAATGCTCCCATGCCTTTCAAATAGCATAGCACACATTGACTATCATCGAAATAAGGCGCATAATAGCGCCTGGTTCACCACGTCAAAACAAGGAGAATGGATGGAACTCTCTAAATCTGAATTTTATCTCGTCAGGGAACTCCACGAGTTTGGAGTGCTCCAAGACGTCAAAACTCACCTGATCGATCAGGAACAAGGCGCTATTATCGTCACCTGTTCCGACGGCGACCAATTCTACGACATTTTCAGCCAGCATGTTGCCTGGCAAGCGGGACAGCGGCCCAACAATCCGCGCGTTCACGTTCTCGCAAACCATGGAGGGCCGTTCGCTTACGCACCCTGCTCACCCATACATAGGGTAAGACATGCCGACAAGGTGCTCGTTCCGCAGATTGCCGATGCGCGCGCCATGAAGGGCATCAACACGGTCGTTCTCCATGGCCATGCCAAATGCGGCGCGGCGAACCTGACCAACACCAGCATCGAGCAATGCATCGCTTTGCAAATGCGGGCAAAGGCCACCATCAAGACATTGAACCATGGCATCGTGGTCGTGCCTTTCTTTCAGGTCGATTATGGAGCGTGGAAGAATGGCGAAAAACATTCCTATTTCTTCTCGCGACCCGAATGGGAAATCTGGGCATGCAAACATGGCATCCCCTCCATCGCCTAGGGTCATCGACTTTTCTCCCTATTCGTTTTGCGGACCTCTCGAGGTCCGCATTTTTTTATACCGGATATAATCCGTCGAAGTCAGCAAAATAGGCATCCACCGATACGCCCGGAACTTCATTCATAATAAATCGCCTCGCTTCAGTAAGCTGGCTCTCCTGACTCTCTTTTTCCGTGTTCGGATTCTCAAAATTCTTTGATCCGCCATAAGCGCCGCAGTCGCGATGAAGCATAAGAACGACCCTTGTCGTTCCATGTAGCCGGATCGATGCTTTGATCTGATTCAAAACAAAATCCCGTTCGGGTGATGCACCGCCCGCAAGCGCTTTCGCACCGCCCGCGATCTTCACGAGATCGAAATTTTTGAACGTTTTTGAAAATTCACCAAGGAGACCGGAAAACCGGTCATCGAAACACCACACGATACACGCATCGGCGGCATAATGTTCAGCCGAAGATCGGAATGAAATTTCCTTCTCCATAGATCGAAAACTTTACGATTCCTTGCCTTCCTCGATCAAGAATCTCGCCTCATTGCCGGATCGAACTTCGAGAAATCCTGAGTCGATGAGGATATAGTGCTCTTTTTTTTCTTTATCCGTGATTTTCATAACCCCTTTTTTTAAAATAGAGATCAGAGGATGATGATGTTCAAGTATGGTGATTTCCCCTGTCGCCGTCGGACAATTGATCGATTCCACATCGCCTTGATAAACCACTTTTTGCAATGAATAAACGCCGAGTTTCATAATTTTCTTTTTATTCTGGATTCCGGCTGGAGTTTATCCTCGACCCGATCGAGGATCGGAATGACAACGTCCGCGGGGACGACGACCGATCAGACACTCGTCACTTCCTCAATGCCGCCCTTCATGTAGAAATTTTCTTCGGGCTGATCGTCATATTTGCCGTCCAGGATCCCGCGGAAGCTTTTCACGGTATCTTTCAGTGAAACATATTTTCCGGGACGACCCGTGAACTGTTCTCCGACGAAGAACGGCTGGGAAAGAAAACGTTGTATCTTGCGCGCACGATTGACGGTCTGACGATCTGTTTCGCCCAGTTCCTCGATACCTAAGATATTGATGATATCCTGCAGTTCCTGATAGCGCTGGAGCGTCTTCTGCACTTCGCGCGCAACATCGTAGTGTTCCTGCCCGACGATCTTCGGATCAAGAGCGCTTGAGCTCGAGGCTAACGGGTCGACGGCCGGATAGATACCGATCTCGGTAAGAGCGCGATTCAACACGATCTTCGAATCGAGGTGGCTGAAGGTCGTGGCTGGTGCCGGGTCCGTGATGTCGTCAGCTGGAACATAAATTGCCTGCACCGACGTGATGGAACCTTTCTTGGTTGATGTGATTCGTTCCTGAAGCTCGGCCATTTCGGAAGCCAGAGTCGGCTGATAGCCCACGGCTGACGGCATGCGGCCCAAAAGCGTTGAAACTTCTGCGCCTGCCTGGGAAAAGCGGAAAATGTTGTCAATGAAAAGAAGGATGTTTTTCCCTTCCTCGTCGCGGAAATATTCCGCCATGGTCAATGCGGAAAGCGCAACGCGGGCGCGAGCTCCCGGAACTTCGTTCATCTGGCCGAACACGAACGCGGTTTTCTTCACGACGCCGGACTCCGTCATTTCCTTGAAAAGATCGTTGCCTTCACGCGTACGTTCGCCGACACCCGCAAATACTGAATAGCCGCCGCCGACTTCGGCGATATTGCGGATGAATTCCTGAAGGAGAACTGTCTTTCCGACACCGGCGCCCCCAAAGAGACCGACCTTCCCTCCTTTAATGAAAGGGCACATAAGGTCAATGACCTTGATGCCGGTTTCAAAAACCTCTGTCGTGGTGGATTGTTCGGTGAATTTCGGTGATTCGCGGTGGATCGGCAGGAATTTCTTGAACGGCTTTTCCGGTATCGTGAGCGGTTTACCCAGAACATCGAAAATGTTGCCGAGCGTTTCCTCGCCCACCGGCACTTCGATCATATGTCCCGTATCGGTCACTTCCGCACCGCGCTCCAGGCCGTCGGTCGGCGCCAGGGAAATCGCCCGCACCTTGCCCGGTTCAAGATGCTTCACGACCTCGGCGACGATCTCGCCTTTTCCAAGCTTCACGGTAAGCGCATTATAAATTGCCGGAAGGGTCGACTCTCCGCCAAAGTCGACATCGATGACCGGCCCGATAACCTGCGTGATTTTTCCTGTTTTAGTTGCCATGATTTTTGTTTTTTATACTAAGGTCATTCTGAGACCTGACTGCCGGACGTCACCTCTATGATCTGATTGGTGACCGCAGCTTGACGCGACTTATTGTACTCGAGATTCAGGGTTTTTGAAAGGTCGCTTGCATTATCGGATGCGTTCTTCATGGCCATCCGGCGCGCAGAATGCTCGGAAGCGTTCGCCTCCAGAACAGCGTGATAAATCCTCGTTCTTAAAAGCTTCGGCGCAAGTTCCGCGAGCACTTCCACGGGCGATGGTTCAATGATATATTCCGTTTTCTCGCCGCCAAGGAATGACTCCGATTTCGCATAATCGGAATATTTTCCGGCGCGCGGGATCGTGTCCTCAAGCGAGGTCCTCACGGCATCATAGGTGACGGGCAGAAACTCACGCGCGACGGCATCCTGGCGAAGCGCCGTCACGAACGCGCTGAAAAATACGATAGCGCTATCGAAATCATGCTTCAAATATCCCGAGATAAGAAAATCGGCGATGGGGTCCGTTTCCTCCGGCTTCGTGAAATCCCCGACTCTTAAGAAGGAGGTAATGACATTCGCCTTTCTTCTTTCGAGATAGATCTTCGCCTTCTGGCCTATGGCAACGAACACATAATGCGGGTCCGTGATATTGATCTCTTTTTCTTTTATGAAATTCTCGAATCTTTTTATAATGGCGCTATTGAACGACCCCGCAAGCCCCTTATCGGACGTCACGATGACGAAAGCCGTTCTTTTCACTTCGCGCGGCTGAAGCAGATCGGGAAGCGGAACGTTCTTCAGGCCGGCAAGTATCCCGAGCATTTCAAGCGCGGTATAAGAATAAGGACGCGAAACAAGTGCGAGCTCCTGGCTACGGCGCATTTTCGTGGCAGCCACAAGTTCCATCGCTTTCGTGATGGTTCCGATATTCGTGATGCTCTTGATGCGCCGTTTAAGATTTTGAGCTGATGCCATGGGATTTATTGCGGATTTTTTCTGTCATCCCGAGCTTCACGAGAGATCTCCCATGATTCCTCGCAAGGCTCGAAATGACAGATGGGCCGAAGAGTGGAAACAACAAAACTATTCCTCAAAGAACTTCACAAGCGCTTCTTTCAGCTTTCCTTCGATGGCCTCGTCGAACTGTCCTGTTTCACGGATCGGCTTCAAAACATCATCTTCGTGGAATTTTTCGAGATTTTCAATGAGACCGTTCTCGGTTTTCTTCATTTCGGCGACAGAAACTTTCTCGAAATAATCGTTCAGCACTGCGTAGAAAACGCAAACTTGTTCTTCGAACGGAACAGGCTCGAGATCGTTCTGCCGCAAGACCTCGTTGATCTTCTGCCCTTGGAGGATTTTCTTTTTTGTTCCCTCATCAACGTCGGTCGCAAACTGGACGAATGCCTGAAGCTCGCGGAATTGCGCAAGGGAAAGACGCAATTTTCCAGCAACCTTCTTCATCGCTTTCGTTTGCGCCGCTGATCCCACGCGGGACACCGAAATGCCGACATTCAATGCTGGGCGCTGGCCCTGATTGAAAAGATCGGATTCCAAAAATATCTGGCCGTCCGTGATAGAGATGACGTTGGTCGGAATGTATGCCGTCACATCGCCAAGCTGGGTCTCGACGATCGGGAGCGCGGTAAGCGATCCGCCGCCAAGTTCTTTGGAAAGTTTCGCGGCCCGTTCGAGAAGCCGTGAGTGGAGATAGAAAATGTCGCCCGGATAAGCTTCGCGGCCCGGCGGGCGGCGGAGCAAGAGCGATATCTGACGATATGCCCACGCATGTTTCGAGAGGTCATCATAAACGATAAGTGCATCTTCTCCTTTGTCGCGGAAATATTCTCCGATGGCGCATCCCGCAAAAGGCGCAAGATACCACATGGCGGCCGGCGACGAAGCTGACGCTGAAACGATGATTGTGTATTGCAGTGCGTCGTATTTCTTCAGGGTTTCGGCTATCTTTACAATCTTCGATTCCTTCTGTCCGATGGCGACATAAATGCAGATAGGGCGGCGGCGGCCCTTGTCGTGCAACTGATTCAGAATCGCATCAAGCGCGACCGCGGTTTTTCCGGTTTGCCGATCACCGATAATAAGCTCGCGCTGGCCACGGCCGATCGGAATGACGGCATCGATTGCTTTAATACCCGTGTGAAGCGGGGTATTCACTCCTTCGCGCTCCAGAACCGATGGCGCACGCGCTTCGAGCGGATTGCGCTGCGGCGCTTTGCTGTTCTTAAAAATATCGCCCAGGCCATCCTGCGGAGCACCCAATGGATCAATAACACGGCCGATAAGCTCATCGCCAACAGCGATCGAAAGAACCTCGCCGGTACGCTTCACGGTATCGCCAACCTCGATCGCCAAAAAATCATCAATAACAAGTGCGCCTATTGATTCCTCTTCCAAGCTTAAGGCCAGTGCGGTTCGCTCGCCTTTTTTTGTGGTTATCTTCAAGATCTCCTGGCTCACCGCATTCCTCAAACCGAGGATTTTAATGATGCCGTCGCCAACCTCAATAACGCGTCCGACCTCCGCCCACTCTGGCTTGTCTTTATATCCCTCGATCTCCTTTTTAAGTTTTTCTATAATTTCATAGCTCATAATATGTGTAATGTAATTTTCAATTTACAATTTCCAGTTTTCAACGAATCAATAGAGCATTAAATTCATTGAAAATTGTTCAATTGAAAATTGAAAATTTTTATACCGATAACATTTTGTCCAATTTCCCCTTCAGGGAACCGTCAAACTCCATCTCCCCGTCAACGATGATCCGCACGCCGGCGACAAGGTCCGGGTTTACCCGCAAAATCACCGCGTCCTTCGCTGTTGCGATCCCCGAAAGAAGATCCTGGTTCGAGCTTTCGAGTGGTCGCGCCGACTCAAAGACGATCTCTCGTCCACCGTCCTTTTTTTGCAAGAGACGCTCCGCAGCTTTTACGATCTTCTCCGCATGAACCTCGTCCCCGCTCTTCCCAAGCAATGTCAGGAAATTACGGACAACCGTATCTTTTTGTTCCGCTCCCGCCTCACGGACTGCGTCCGCAAGTGCTTCGGCATAGTTTTGCAATGAATATCTCATGAGTATCTTATCCTTGACGCGCTTCCTTTATCGCTTTTGAAATTAGGGCGTCATCAATGGCGCTCGGCGAAAGCTCCACTGTCTTTATGATCGCCGCACGGACGAATGCCGCAGCCTCCTCCTCCGTTGCTCGCCGCGATGCCTCTTCCTGGGCCCGCAACGCGGCTTCGGCATTTTTCATCGCTATCTCCTCCTTTCTTTTTGCTTCAGCAAGAAGCTTCGCTTCGAGGTCCTTTGCATCGCTTTCGGTGCGCTTCAAAATCTGGAGCGCTGAGCCTTCCGCTTCCTTTATCTTTTCCTTGCCGATCTGATCGATCTCCTTCAGCCTTTTATCCGCTTCATCGGCCTTCATGAGCCCCTCTTCGATCTTCGCGCGCCGCTTATGAAGCAACTCCAAAAGCGGCTTGTAGGCGACAAGCCGAAGAATAATGAGCAGCAACAGAAAATTGACCGCCTGGCTTATAAGGAGATGCCAATCAATACCGAGCTGGGAAAAAAGTTGGGACATGATAGGGATACGATATAACTCACGCTACATGCAATGCCGATCGGCATTGCATGTAATTACACGAATTTAATGATAAGAGCAACGACAAGCGCATAAATGGCGATAGCTTCCGCAAAGGCAATGGCGAGAATTGCCATAGTCTGCACCTTTGAGGCCGCTTCCGGATTTCTTCCGATGGCATCGACCGACTTTGCGCCGATCATACCGATAGCGAGTGCCGGCGTGAGAGTCCCCATGCCGATCGCAATGGCTGTACCGAGAAGTCTGATACTGTTAACGTCCATAGTTGATGATTTGGCTTAAAAATTAAACATGACGACCTTTTGTTTCATGATCCAATATCGATAAATTAATTCGCCACCGCCACGGATTCTTCGCCGTGCCCTTCGGAAACCGCCATCGAGATAAACACCAGGGTGAGCATCCCAAAAATGAACGCCTGGATGAAACCGACAAAAACCTCGAGGCACATAAAAGGAAGTGGCGCCAGATACGGCAAAAGAAACGCCATAATGGTCAAAAGAACCTCTCCGGCGAAGACGTTTCCAAAGAGACGGAATGAGAACGAGATGATTTTAGCAAATTCTGAGATAAGTTCAAGGATTCCGACAAAAAATGTGATGGGGTTTTTAAAATTGAAAAACACTTTAAGGCGCCCCTTCAACCCTATCGCGGCGATTCCCAGCGCATTTACAAAGGTAACCGCGATCAGGGCGAGGGCAAGCGTAAAGTTGAGATCTGCCGCCGGCGAGCGGAAAAGGGGTACCGTGCCGTCACCCGTTCGCACGATAAAAGATCCGACGCCCGGCAAAAGCCCGAGCCAATTCGAACAAAGAACAAACAGGAATACCGTGAGGACAACGGGAAGATACTTTTCTGATTTACGGCGATCGCCTAAAACAGAGTCCATAAGACCAAGCGCGCCATCAAGGACAGCCTCAGCTATGTTTTGAATGCCGCCGGGGATCATTTTAAGCTTACTGCGCAATATAATCGCAAGAACAATCAGTACGATAAATGCGACAACAGCCAGAAGCACTGAGTTGGTGATGGGGAAATTTCCGATATGAAATATGTCTTCGGCGCGAATAGAAATAGCCATAACGCCGATAGCATAACAGAAATTGAACTAAAAATCCAATTTATCCCCTTAGTTTGCGGTTTTTTTGATGATCCGGAGCGTGTGCGCAATCTCCGCTTTTGTGGTAGGTCTCCCTAAACTGAACCTGACGCTTGATCCTGTGCGCTCCTTCGAATAACCGAGCGCTTCGATAACGTATGACGAAAGCGTCGCCCTCGCACGACACGCAGAACCGGAAGACGCCGCCAACCCAAGAAGGTCGAATTTCGTAAGCAAGTCCTGCGCGTCATGTCCAGGAAAGTAGACGTTCAAGATGTTCGGCAGGCAAGAAATATCACGAGTAGCCACGGATTGAAAAAATGGCATACCATTGATCTCTGCTTTTGGACATATTTTCTTGATCCCCCGCCACAGCTCATTTCGAAGTTCCCTGATCTTCTGGTCGGCTAATTCGCGCGAGTTAGCCGACAATTTGGCGGCCTTCGCAAAACCGACGATTGCCGGGATATTTTCCGTCCCGGAACGCAAGCCGAATTCCTGTCCTCCACCCGTCATAGTAGAAGAAAGGCGCGAGGTTTGCTTTGCGTACAATACGCCGACACCTTTTGGTCCATAGATTTTATGTGACGATAGCGTCATAAGATCGATACCGAGGTCAGCAACGGTGCAATTTAAAAATTGGAACGCCTGCGATGCGTCAGTATGAAAAAGAGGATAATAAGTTTCTTCATTAAAATGTTCCTTTTTGAAGGTTTTAATGATCTCCGCGATCTTTTGGATCGGCTGAATGGTTCCGGTCTCATTATTCGCATACATGACGGAAACGAGAACCGTATCTTTATTCAGACTTGCTTCCAATTTTTTGAGATCAACTACCCCCGTTTCATCCACGGGCAGATAAACCACCTCAATACCATCGCTCTCCAAATCCCGTGCCGTCTCAAGAACAGACTCATGTTCGATGGAAGAAACAATAATGCGAGGTTTTGTTGATCGACGGTCGGAAATAAAAAACTTTTTCACGATTCCGCGAATGGCAAGATTGTTCGCCTCTGTCGCCGAGCCGGTAAAGATCACTTCACGGAAACCCGCATTGATCGACGCGGCCATGGTCTCACGCGACCGATCGAGCGCCGCAATCGCTTCCTGTCCAAACGAATGAAGCGATCCTGCATTCCCGAACTTTTCCGAAAGATACGGCCTCATGGCCCGCAAAACAACCGGATCGACCGGAGTTGTAGCCGCATAATCAAGATAAATTTTTTGAGGACGTGTCATTTTTGCGCTTCAGCACGAGTGAACCAATTTCCATTGGCGAATCGAGTGCCCCCTCGTGGTCTCGGATTTTTAGGAATGAGACCCCACAAGGATTTTTTGATGCTTTTCAGTATAACAGATTTAGCCCGCTCGGTCGGGAGTCGTATTCAGCGATTTAGACCTCTGGGGAGAAATGTTACAAATGTTACACAGAAACGGCATGTCACATTTTGCGGAACATTTTTCAGAAATATGAATAAATACTTAGCTTGCATGGCGTTTCTTCCTCGCTGAGACGTGTAACATTTTATTTTTCCACTCAGTGGTCGAATTGTGATTTTTCCGAGATTGAGAGTGCTTCCAGATCCTTACGGATACCTATGCCGAATTTGAAAAATTGATCCGGGATCGGCTGCTTGGCCTTGGCGTGATACGCAAACAGAAAACAGTCGCCAGGCTTATGCCCATTCCCCTCGCACGCGTAGGCGTGATGCCCGCAATAAAGAACAGCACTGATGCCCGAGAACTCGTCAGCTTCCATAAAGTTAGTCGGTATCACTTCTTCTCCGTTGGCGGTTTTTTTCGTAATGGTTGGCGCAGAGGTATAGAACGGCCCAGCCAATCCTCCGCTTTGACTCCTCACATACACGTCGGGGCCTTGGCCGAAAACAGCTCTTTTTAGAAGAATGTTTGAATAAGAAGCCCATTCGATATCGGAGCCATTGATCGCAATGATGAATGAATCCTTATCAGAAACACCACTTTTCGGATTGCTTAAATATTTTTTATATTTTTCGAATTTACTGCCAATGGCACCCGTGATACGCAACACGCGTGGGCGGTTTTCCGTTTCGAGGTCTCCACCGCCAAGATGGATCTGCCCAGGAATCAACACCGGCCGCGGCGGCACAGGATCAACTTCTCCCGAATCACATGTGGTTCCCTCGATCCAAATCTTTTTGCCGTCGGCGCTCGCAATGCAAAGATCTGGCCCGAAATCGCCCGTTCTTTCCTGAAGCTCAAAACCATGTTCCAGCATCACTACCGCCAACTCGAATTCCCATGCTCTCGCGCTATTTTCTTTTTTCATGCGAAGCTTTGACACAAAATTCTTATCGAGATACGGAGCGACCTTCGGCCACCAATATTCATACCACCGCCGAATCTCCGGCCACGCGGCGGCAACCTGAATAAACCACGGTGAATAGTCGTGGTATTTTGCGAGAAGCTCATCAAGGTCGCGTTGCTTCTTAACGCTGCCTGAAATAAATTCCGGCGGAAAGAGTTCCTCCATTAATCCGGTATGGTCAATACGTGTCCCTCGAAATCATTCTGCCTGCTGAGCAGGAAACGCTCAGACAGATTGATAATCGCTTTTGCCTGGAGATGCTTTCGTTGCGCCGCTTCATCACCGACATCGCTCAGCCACTGCGGAGGTTTCGCGATATACGTATCGATGAGATCGGGATGTTCAGCAAGGTCTTTTATGCTCATCATAAAGATGTCTTTTTTAAGCTCGACAGGATCATCCACGTTGAGCGGAGAAAATTGAACCAATTTGCCCAGCTTAGTGCTATCAAGCAGAAAAACTTTTCCGGGAGCTTGCATCTCGAAAGCGCTGAAAATAGGGAGAGAGGCGCCGCCAATGTCATACCATCCTTCAAAAGCAGGAATGTCTATCTTCTCCATCTGTATATCTCTCCGCCATTGAGGTTTGAAACCTGCCTTGCCCCGGAAGAAGGAAACACCCCCATTTGTTGCAAGGATAAACATCGTGGCGAGGTTTGGATTGCCCGTAAGCGTCTCGTCGAGCTGTGTCTCAGTCATCGCCGTGGACCAGCCAGCGAGCCGCTGGATAAAAAGCATATTTTCTATGCGAGCCAAATCCGTGCCATAATTTTCGCCCCACTCCCCGAACGTTACATGCCACTGACGGAAGAAAACGGCCTTGTCATCCAAGATATGGATGCCACGTCGTGGAACTCTTGCGACATAATCAAGTCTATCGACATGGAGATTGTAATGATCCAGAACATCGCGTATTTTCTGAGCCCTACCGAAACTTTTCAGAACTTGATTCTTGAATTCATTAACTTTATCGGCATCGATATGCTGCGTTCTATGGATCGTTTCTATCCTCTCTTCGGCTTTGGTTTTGAGGAGCGATAGAAACGGGATGAGCTTCTCGTCGAACATTTCGTCTCGCCGAGCTGGATCAAACCCAAAGCGCTCAAATAGTTCAGGCTGATTTTTCAGGGATCGGGCGATATCGATGAACCCATCCATAAAATAAGTCATGTCGCTTAGTGCGTAGATCGAAAGCTCCGGCATTGTGAACGAGTCCATCTGGAGATATCTTTCGGTTTGAGGACTTTTTTGGACGCGGCTCAACAGGCGCATGAGCATAAGCAGGAAATACTCTTTATAGTATCGTTCCATGCCGTGATGATCTTCGCTAAAATCAACCCTTCTCTCGAAGAATGCTTTTCTGAAATAAAATTGAACCGCCTCCTCCAACGTCTTCGGAACAATGTCGTGTCCCATCCAGCTCATGTCAGAATCGCTCGGCTGTTTATACTCCCACATGAAGTGGATCCACTCAAATTTTTTCTTCGCAAGACAATATGCCCCGATACCGAAGACAATTTCAAGCAGATTGTTGTATTTAAATTGATCAGTGGCGGCTTCCTTGATCCGCGCTGCCATTTCTTCCGCTTGGTCGACATGTCGCGATGCCAGTTGCGGCTGCAAAATATTTTCGAGCTCCATAAATTTTCCGAGCCAGTCGTCCAATTTTTCCTGCGAATCCATTTCTCGTTCCGAAGATGCAAGCTCGTTGATCCGCCGCTCGATGCCATGTTCGGTGTCGAGGCTTTGGTATGCCGCGAAATCCACATTGGAAAGTAAATGCGCATATGTCCATATTTCGATTGAAGGATGAGTCGAGACACTAAAATTGTCGATAAACGATTTGATAAGTGCTTTGAACAATTCGAAGTCATTCTCGGTGACCATTTCTTTTATCAACGCCACGAGGCAGCGATCGAACAGCTTAAGATACGAAAGATTGAATGGTTCATCGCCGGAGCCTCTCCCAAAAACGATACTGGCATACCATTCTATCGCCGAGGGGTCGTTCGTATCGCTTGCCGTTTTGGCAACTCTAAAGATATTCCTCAGAAGCTCCTCCACAAAGATGTCATTGCCTGCCGTTGTCGAAAAGTCGCCGAGCAGCCCGATAAGTTGCAATGTGGTCTGATGGCTTGCTTCTCGATTTTTCGTCTCAATCGCAGCCTCGTGAATCCGAATAATCTGATTCACCGGAAACGAGAATCCGAGTAAATATCTTTCTGGTCGTATGCTCAACAAAAATCCAGCTCCCTCTTGATCTTTTTCATACGTTTCGAAAAATTCACCTGACAGCATTAACCGCTCGAATTTTTCCGGATCATCCTTTCGTATTGAAAAAAGCTCGTTCAGGATTTCGCCGATGCCTTTCAGGCCCTTAAAGACGTCGGCGTTCTTCTTGCGCTTGGTCTGGAAAACGAGAATGTCGCCCAAGGCCTCAATGCTCTCGATGAACTGTGCCTGTCGTGCCGAAAGGCTTTTTTTATTGGATTGAACTTTTGGCATCGTCTAATAATTTTTTAACGAGAAAGCTTTCATTCGAAGCGTAGCTTCTCAAGAGCTGTATAAACTTGTAAATCCAGCAGGCCGTCGCTAAGGAGATGAGAAGGAATATCCATGCAACGATTTTCCATGCCATCGAAGCAGCCTCGTCACCGACACGGAAACGCAAAATGATCGCCAAAGAAATAGTGACGAGCAGCGCTATCGGAAACAAGCGGTTTATTTTTTCTCCCTCGAACCGTCGGCTCATAACGCTGGACTGATACCGATCGGAAATCCTGGAGATCATGTCGATACTCAGTGGAATCGCAAAGGATATCACCGCCGCTTCAAACGCCGCCACATCTGACAGAAAATCCGCATTCGGCGAAAATCCAACGATTTGTTGCCACATGGTACGTGCTATCGGCCCCCATTCCGTCGCAAGGATGTACCCTATAACAAGAATCAAGATGGCCCACCAGCCATGCTTTTTGAAGAAATCCATGATTTTCTCTCGGCTCATCGCGGTAAAATTGATTTGATCGTTTGTATAAATTACCATTAGCTTACACCCCTCATGCAGAAACGTAAAACAAAGAAAAAGACTCCGGCAAAGAGGACTGCGAAAGGATGGCTCGGCGGCAAATTTCCGTCCTATAAAAAGAACCTCGACATGATGAAGTTGCTCGTCTCCCATAAGCCGTTTCAAGAATTTATTACAGAGGCCCGCGAGTTCCTCGATATCCCCGATGACAAGAGCAACGAAAAACGCGTGGGATGGGGCGAACGCCTTACGGAACGCTCCGAAGCGATTTTGGATTCTGTTGATTTTCAAAAGAGCGAACGAGAAATGGATGCTGAAATCGAAAGGGGCCGAAAGATATACTATGAGTTGTCGAGGGATAAGAGTGCCACCGCTCATGATCGCGAAAAGGCGCAGAAAAACCTCGATGACGCCAAGACACGTCGGGAGATGCTGAATTTCAAAATCCCGAGCTACTACTTTTATGAGATGCCCCGTTACATCGCCGCGCGATTTAACGTGCCGGAACATTTCAGTCAGTTCATCCAAGTCTATATCTGGGACGATACCGTGAACGCGCCCACGAGTAATTTCCAAGGTGGCGCATGGCCACCCGGCAAGCGATCGAAGGATATGCGATACGTACCAATTAACGTCTACGCGCAGCTGACCGACGAAGACTTCGGCGAGCTTAAACGATATCTTTCCTTTTGGGGTCAGCGACGCCTTTCCAAATTCAATCCAATTAAAGATATCGACAATAAGCTCACCATTGAAACGTGGATCGCGGAAAAACCCGAAGGCGCTTACTTGGATTTCGCCGAGAACGACGAGCGTGGCGGCAACGTTCGCAGCACACTCACCGATTTAGCCAAGGACGCTGTACACGAAAAATTAATGAAGGGGAAACCAGACGGTAAACGAGTCGCCGAAGCGGCACGATTGCTGGAAGAATTGCGCGACAAACGCTTCGGGAAAGAGTAGTCAACTTTTTCCCGACTATCCACAGGGGCATGTGGTTCCATTGAGGCATGACCAAAAAGGTCATACCTCAATTTTTTTATGAGGACAAAACGTCGAAAATAAAAAATAATTTATCATCATGAAATCAATAGCGCTCGATAAAAAAATTAAAGTCGTCTATGTCCCTACGGAATCGCTTCACCCATCCCCGACCAACCCAAGATACTGGAGCGAGAAAGCCCGCGAGGATCTAAAACAGAGCATCCTAAAATTCGGCCTTACCGAACCACTGCTCGTAAACGCATATCCAAAACGGAAGAACCGGATTCTCTCTGGTCACTTCCGCTGGACAATCGCAAGCGAACTCGGCATCGCCACCGTTCCCGTCGTGTTCGTTAGTATTGCAAGCGAAAAGAAAGAGCGCGAGCTTTTGTTGCGTATGAATGCCAATCAAGGAACTTGGGACCTTGACCTCTTGAAATCATTCGATGTTGATTTGTTGCTTGACATAGGATTCGATCCGGGCGATCTCTCTGCCGCATTCGACGACAACCTCGAGGTCGCCGATGACGCTTGGGACGAGGAAGAAGAAAAGAAAAAAGCAAAGTCCACGACCATCAAGCCGGGAGACATCTTTCTTCTCGGCAGACACCATCTCATTTGTGGGGATAGTCTCAATCCCAAAGTGGTCGCGGCACTCATGGGCAATGCACGCGCGGACATGATCGACGTAGACATGCCTTACAACATAAATCTTTCGTACGACAAAGGCGTTGGCGGAAAAGCGGCGTACGGCGGGAAAACCGACGACGCGAAATCGGACGCCGCGTATCGCGCGTTCGCAAAGACCATCATGCAGAACGCGTTCGGCGCAGGGAAGCCCGACTGTCACGCCTTTTTCTGGTGTGACGAACGATACGTCTGGCTGTTCCAAGAGTTATATAAAGAACTTGGCGCTGATTCGAAACGCCTGTGCGTCTGGGTCAAAGACAACAGCTCGCCAACGCCTGCGAATGCTTTTAATAAAGTTCTTGAATTCTGTGCATATGCCACGAAGGGATCCCCTTACCTCTCCGACCGCGTGAAGAACCTCAATGAATTTCTCAACAAGGAACTCTCGACCGGCAACCGCTTACCAGAAGAGATCATGGACATGTTACAAGTCTGGTTAGTCAAGAGACTGCCAGGCAATGAGTATCAGCACCCGACCCAAAAGAATCCTACCTTACACGAAAAAGCATTGAGGCGTTGCACTCGTCCCGGCGACATCGTGCTCGACTTGACCGCGGGGTCGGGCAGCATCATGTCTGCCTGTGAGCAAATGAAGCGGACGGCGTATCTCGCCGAAGTCGAACCCCTATTCGCACAATTGTGCATTAACCGTTTTAAGGAAATATCCAATGAAAAAGTTATCAAACTCAATTAAGTACGGCGATGTATTCACGCTCGGCGATCACGTGATCGCATGCGGGGATTCGCGGGATAAAGAACTTGTGGCGAAGGCCGTCGGCAGCCGGAAGATCAAGGCGGTAATCTGCGATCCCCCATTTGGGGTGGCTCTTGCCGGGGATGGCACAAACTTCAAGAAGCTGTCGAAAAACAAAGCAATCGCGAACGACCATATCCAGAGCGATGAAGAATACCGTGTGTTCACGCGCGACTGGATCGAAGCCGTGAAGCTCCACCTAGCTCGGAAAAATGTTTTTTACATTTTTAATTCTGATAAAATGTTGTTCGCATTACGCGAAGGGCTGCTTGATGCGGAATGCAAATTCGCACAACTCCTCATATGGGTGAAGACCCAGGCGGTAATTGGCAGATTGGATTTTTCCCCACAGCACGAATTAATAGTGTATGCGTGGCACGGCACTCACGAGTTCCTAAAATCCAAGGATCGCAGCGTGCTCGTCTATCCGAAACCATCCAAGAGTCCGCTTCATCCGAGTACCAAACCGACAGGCTTAGTGCGACGGCTCGTGCTCAACAACACGAGAATCGGCGACGTGGTATTCGATGGCTTCCTCGGATCGGGAACAACTTTATTGGCTTGCGAGGAAACCAAACGAATCTGCGTCGGCATCGAGCTTGATCCTGAGTACATCGAAACCACGATATGGCAATACGAGCGGCGCAAAGGTCGAGCTGCGGAGAGAATATCATAACCATGAAAAAAGATCGCGTACAAAAATTACTACTTGATCAACTGCGCCGCGTCCCAATTCTCGAAGTGGCGTGCGAGAAGGCAAACGTCTCGCGAATGTCCGTCAATCGCTGGCGCAAGGACGATAAGGAATTCGACAAGGCAGTCACGGAAGCAATGAATGAAGGCGACGCTTTTTTGAACGACCTTACCGAAAGCCAGCTTATCTCATTAATAAAAGACAAGCATTGGCCAGCGATTTCATTTTGGCTTCGCACGAGAAATCCTAAGTTTAAGGAGAAAATCGAGATATCAGGCCAGATCACCCATCGCGAGCAGCGCGAACTGACGCCTGAAGAAATCGAACTTCGCAAAGAGGCGCTCCGGCTCGCGTTGCCAAAGAGTGCGAAGGCCGAAGAAGAGAAAGAGAAAAATAACTAACGACATGGAAACCATTGACGAAAATCTACCAAAAGACCAGCGGGAAGAAATTATACGACGCATGGTGGAAGATCCAGTCTTTCGTCGGGCCATCTGCGAAGGAAGTCTTTATTGGTTCTCCCAATACTATTTCCATAAAGAGGGCAATGCCCGGACGCCAGATTTTCACCGGGAGATTTTGAATGATCTCCAAAATCTCGTGGATGAAACGTACGTCATCGCCGCTGCTCGCGGAATGGGCAAGTCCACGCTCGCAAACCTTATCTACGCACTGTGGCGCATCCTGTGTAAGGATGAGAAGTTCGTCATCATTCTCAGCGCCACACAACGTCAGTCCGACGTCCTTTTGGAAAACGTCCGGGACGAGCTGGAAGATAACGATCATATCACCGAGGACTTCGGCCCCGTGAAACGCAGTACGGATCAGTGGGGCCGAGCGGGACTTGAAGTCGGTAACTACGACGCGAAAATCATCGCCGGTTCGGTTGAACAGAGCATCCGGAGCTTGAAACATCGGCAATACCGACCGGGACTGTTTATCCTTGATGACGTTGAGGATGCGACCAGCGTGAAGTCATCCGACGCGAGAGAGAAATTATTAGAGCGTTACGTGCGTGATATCGTTCCGGCGGGATCCGAAGATACCAAGATCGTCATCTTAGGCGGCATCCTCCACCAGAATTCCTTTGTGGCGCACATGAAGAAACTAATCCTCGAGAAAAAGGTGCGCGGTCTTTATCGCGAATATCCTTTCTTCAAAAACGGGGCGTGCATTTGGCCGGAAAGATTTCCGGATCAGGAAGCTATCGACCGGCTCCGCTTGAAATCCGGCAGCGAGATCGCATGGCGGCAAGAATATCTGCTTGAAGTGATCTCTACCGAGGATGCAGTCATCAAGCCGGAATGGCTCGAAGGGCAAGACTACGACGACATGCCGGACGATGCCGACCTTCGCCGCATCCTTATCTCCGTCGACCCTGCGGTGAGTGAAGATGACAAAGCCGCGTTCACTGCGATTGTCATCTTCTATGAATACGTGATCAAAGGAAAAACGAAACTATATATCGCCGCCCATCCGGTAAATGAGCGATTGTCCTTCCATGACATAAATGAACGGATCAAGAATCTGTATCGCGTGCACGCCGCACGGGGACCCGTTGAAGTGGTGGTCGAAGGCATCGCGGCACAGCAATACATCACACAGGAACTCGGGCGCGATGGCATCTACGCAAGACCTGTCACGGTGAAGGGCGACAAACGTGAGCGGCTCGCGATGGCAGGCGCGGCCGTTCAGGCGAAGCTCGTATACTTCCATCGTACAGGATGCGAAGCCCTCAAAGAACAGTTAATTGGATTTGGATATGAGCTGTACAAAGATTTGGCAGATGCCTTCAGCCAAGGCATTAATGAACTTTTGAAGACCAACGAGCCAGAACGCATCGTCGAACCGGAGGACATCCACTACGTGGACTTCGAGGATGAAGAAACATTTAATAGCGCACAGGCTGGCAACTCATCGACGGGTATCCACTTTGGCATTACAAAAAATGATATAGGCGCGTATACCGCGATCGTGAGCGGTATGATTTTTTTGCATATAGAAGGCACAGGGCGTAGAACTCTCGTCATCCTTCCTGACCTCGTGAACGAGAAACTCGGCTTTGCCCAAATTCTTTCCAAAGCCCGGCAGCACTATCACGATTACCACAGCATATATTATTACTTTTTCACAGAGCGGATGGACCCGGAGGATACGGCGATAAAGGAACTGGAACGCATGGGGCCACACGTAAGACCGATGCCAGGATCGGACGATGGGCGTGCTCGATTCATCATCGCAGCACAGTATATCAAAATGGGGGCGGTGCGATTTCCAAAAAAAGGATGCGAGGATTTGATCCGTCAGATGATCAACTACGGCGTAGAACCGCACACAGAACTCGTTGATGCAATGGTTTACCTCATCCTCGGCATGCTCCGCGAAAATCTGATGACATCTTTTAGTGGGGCAGGCTGGTAACTCAAATAAATCTTCCTATGGATTAGTCCTGCTGAAGCACCTTCACCTCTTTTTTATTTTTTGCCTTCAAAAAATAAAAGACAGGAAGAAAGATCACGATAAAGATGCCTATCGGTGGCGCGATGTATACAATCAGCATCGCTATATTAAAAAAGATGGTGAGGACGAAGCTGAGCGCGTCCATAAACCATGGCACGATATAGAACCCCATAATAAACATCAGCCCGTACCAGATGATTTTCTTTACGGCATTATAATCGGCCTTCTTCATGCGCAACGCAACAACCATGACCATGTACAGTGCGTAATAGAACTTCAGCTCGTATAAAATGTAGCCGAGGGAATCGAATACCAGTCCGCTCAAAATCCGGAGCGTGAGCGTCGGTGT
Organism: uncultured Parcubacteria group bacterium; assembly: GCA_903944135.1. GTDB lineage: Bacteria > Patescibacteriota > Minisyncoccia > UBA6257 > 2-01-FULL-56-20 > CAJAQL01. The sequence goes on along the minus strand of CAJAQL010000013.1, from coordinate 5,572 downwards.
CGACAAATGAATCTCCCGCCATTCAAATCCTTTGCCCAAGAAAAAATAGAACAATGAAAAAATGAACGCTCCAGCGAGAGCGGTAACCACCGCCTTAATGACCTCCTGCTTATATTCCGTAAAAGCTTTTTTATACCATGGTTCCGTCATAGGCCCCATAATACGCCTCTCCGGAAGGTTTCACAAAGGAGATTTTATCCCCCGCAGTTTTTCCACTAAATCGTTAAAAATCGCGAACGCTTCCCGGAGCGACTTATTGGCCGCCTGCTTGGCAATCGAATCATATACTGCTCCATCGGCGATCTTCTGAAGATCGCCTGCGGCAACTAATTTGTAATGAGCTTCGACGTTATGGATCACGAGGTTTCTCTCTCGCTTGAAAGATTTTATTCTTTCCTCTATTTCCTCGAAATCTCCCATCTTTTTCTTTATCGCTTCCATCATAGCTTTCGGCCGACTTCCCTTCTTCTGAATTTCATCGATTACGTCCCGCGACTCCGGCTGGCGATATATTTGCCGGAAGATTACCCCTACAAGGCGATCAATCAAGGCGTCCGCCGCAGCGAACGCCGACTGATAATCATTTCTTGCGGCAGGTCCCGTTACTAACGTCGGCCAATCAAGGGCAATCCCAATGATTCCATTTCCCAAAAATTGGACGTGTGGATTCTCTGGCATAGAAATACTATTTTCCCTCTATAACTTCTGTCTCCCCCTCGATAATGCCGTACAGAAGATAAATCTCCACATCTATCTTTTTATCGATCTTTTGGATTTCAGATTGTATGCGTTCCCACTCATTTGAGTTTTCTTCGGCTGTATGGAGCCGTTGCTGAAGATTAATAAGCTCATCGGATAAAATTTTCAGGGTTTTCATTTGTTCTGCCTTAAAATCTGGGATGGGGATTCTGCTCGTCACGGCGTTATCGAAATGCATGGTTCGAATGGCTTTCCCGAATATAAACCGATATGCATACCAGTTGATCAGTGTGGAGTTAAGAATCAGCCACACGAGTAACGATGGAACTTTCGGTGCGATGACCAATTGATTGACGGTATCCAAAATCGCGTAACGATATTCTTGAGCGGGAGGAAGAGCTGCGATGATCTTTATGTGATCGACGGGGTTTTCGATGTGGGCAACGATATTCTGAACCAAGACCGAGTTCGGTTTGATGAACGCCTTTTCGTCTTCGACGGTATTTTTGTTTATCCTGCCCTTCGCCGTGCGGATTCCTTCGCGACCGATCTGTGCCCCGCCCAATACCTCCAAATCCCCGGTGTCTCCAATCTCTTTTTGCAACATCGCGCCGCGCTGGTTCGTTGCGATGGAGTTAAGCATCGCGGACTTTTCCCTTATCTTGCGGGCAATCGCAATTTCTTCATTCGAAACGCCGTTCAGGAAAAAGCCGAATTCCTTTGCAATTATCTTGTCGATCTCGCCGATGGTTTTTATCTCCTCGTTTTCCGCGACACCGGACGCATAGTCGGCGTGCACGGCGTCTTTCTCTGCTATGAAAATAATCTGTTCAAGCTTCACTTCATTCCATACCTTGCCACAGTCAACAATGACGCTCACGTTATCCCAAACAAGGTCTCTCACCTTTTCATAGTTCGAGGCGAAGCAAAACGCCTTCGGGATAATGAAACCGAGTGACCCGCCGTGCTTCAGATTGCTCATGGCCTTCTTTACGAAAAGGATCGCCGTATCGGTCGATCCGATATCATAGGAATCCTTAAAATATTCCTGATCTTCCTTCGATAGCTCGGCTCCGTACGGTGGGTTTCCGATGATGACATCAAATCCGCCCTGGGCAAAAACACTGGGAAATTCTTCCTGCCAATTGAAGGGTCTTTTGTTTCGCCAGTACTCCCCGAAATGCTTTTTAAGATCGGTTGGGGTGCCACCTACGAGAGAGTTACCACATTTGATGTTATCGGTGAGATAGGGCAATTTTATTTTGCCGTCGAGTGAGTTGATGAGGAGATTAAGCCGCGCGATCTCGACCGCCTGTTCGTCGAGGTCAACGCCGTAGATGTTGTTCGTAAGGATCATAAGCTTCGTCATCTCATCTCCTTCCTGACCAAGTTCCTTATATTTCTCATTCAACACATCAAGCGCCTTAATAAGGAATGAACCGGAGCCACACGCGGGATCCAGTACTTTTATTTTGCGAAGCTGATCAATTGTTTTGCATTTTTCGAGGACGGGCTGGAGCGCCTGTTTCACGATATAGTCAACAACAAATGAGGGCGTGTAATAGATCCCCTGTTCTTTACGCTTTCCTGCGTCCTTGTCGAGCGTCACGCCCTTCTTTGATTGGGAAAGTTTATGGCCGAGATAATTTTCATACACCGCGCCCAAGACGTCAGCGGGCATCGCCTTGAAATCATATTCATAGTAATCCTTTTGGCCATAAAGGATTTTAATAGCCTTCTCCGTTGAGCCGTCATATTCGTCCCACGTCTCGAAAGAATGTTCGGAAAAAAGATTGGAGTTGTAAATCTTATCAAGTTCGCGAAATTTGCCGATCATTGATGCGTAGAGCGGTGTTTCGTTCTTGTTCTTGCTCGCTTCCCATTCGCGAAGCAACGGCAGAAGCGTCGGTGGTTCCACGCCGCGGTCTTCCGCAACTCGAATAAAAATCAGACGGTCCAGCAATTTCTGCACGCCTTCGTCGAGGAGGGTGGGATTCTTGGCAAATTTTTCTTTATTCCATGCGCCAAGCGATTTTGAAAGTAACTCGCGACATTCGTCGAGGTCTTTGTAGAGCTGTGCGCTGATGGGAACGCGCTGGAACTTTTTTCCGATTCGTTCAGCGTAGGCATCAAGAGCATTTTCCGTGAAAGATTGCCTGGATAGGAGGGAGAGATCGTCAAAACGCGAAAGATAATCGGCGAATGGGATATCAAAAAGAAGTTTATTGTGAAGTGAGCTTTTGATATCCTGCGCGTTAAAAACGAGGAGGTGTTCAAAATTTGTAAGCACCGCCCATGTCACCCCTTTATTCCATGAGTAGCGAAGTGCCTGCCGCGCCCATTGTTCTTCATGGATATTTGCTTTTGAGGATTTCGCTTCAAGATAGAATTTCGGACGATCGTTCAGATAAAATCCATAGTCAACCCTGCCGGACGATTTTATGGACTCTTCGGTCGAGACCTCGTGACGTTCTTCGATATTCCAACCAAGCGCCTTGAAAAGGGGCTCGATGAAACCTTTCTTTATATCTTCTTCGGTATATTTTTTAAAGCCGCCCGAAATGACCTCGGTCTTGTATTTTAATACGAGATCTTCAATTCGCTCCTTCGCAATTGCGTTTGTTTGGTCGGGCATACTAGGGATAGTTTTATGCCGCTGGCGGAAAACACAAAGCTCGCCGCCAGCGATGTCTTGCGACACCCATATCTCTTTCAAGATATGACTATCCCTAGTTGCTCTGGTGACGAGCTTTCTACTAGGGATAGTTTTATTGCGCCATGCCATCAAGATTTGATGGGTTAGGTGACTCTTATTCAGTTGTTAGGTAGAAGCATAGCATAGCCCGACGATTTTGGAAAAATAATGTTAGCTCATTGCCTTCTTCGCTTTTTCGTCGCCTGATATAGAGATTCTACGTCGCATGGACTCTCAAGAGGGTCTGCGTCATCTCTTGTAGTATGACTAACTTAACTACGGGGCCAATGGGAGCTGGGGCCTCAACACAAGTCCAACTCCCCATAAAGGTCAAATACTGTTTGTATGCAAGGAAATCAACGGAGTCCGAAGAGCAACAGATCCTCTCTATAGACAGCCAGATCAAGGAGATGATCGAGATGGCCGAGCGCGACCATTTGGAGATCGTGGAAATTAAGAAAGAATCGCATTCCGCAAAAGAAGCCGGACAACGCCCTGTCTTCAACGAAATCGTGGAGGAAATAAAGAGCGGAAAATTCAACGGCATCATCACGTGGGCTGCTGACCGCATATCGAGGAACGCGGGCGATCTCGGAAGGATCGTTGACCTCATGGATGCGGGAAAGCTCATTGAGATCCGCACCTTCGGACAGAAATTTACGAACAACCCGAATGAGAAATTTCTCCTCATGATTCTGGGCTCGCAGGCAAAACTTGAGAACGACAATAAGGTGGTAAATATTAAAAGAGGACTTCGGGCGCGATGCGAAATGGGTCTCTGGCCCTGCACCGCGCCGACCGGATATCTGAATAGCACGACGAAAGATAAGAGCTGCGTCGTCGAGGTCGACCCGCACCGCGCCTCAGTCGTCAAAAAGATGTTCGAGAAGGTAGCCTACGAGGGCATGAGCGGAAGACGGCTCCATGCATGGCTCAAGGACGAAGTGAAATTCCGCGTACGGAGCGGGAAGCCGCTTACGATCAGTAATATCTATATCACGCTCCGCAATACTTTCTACTACGGACACTTTGAATATCCCCGGGGGTCAGGTAATTGGTATGTCGGCAAGCACGAACCACTCATCACTAAAGAGGTATTCGACCTCGTGCAGGAAAAGCTCGTGACATATGCCGCCCGGGGCGAGGCAAAGGAGTTCGCCTTCACGAAGCTCATGACCTGCGGCCTCTGCGGATCGGGCATCACGGCCGATGAGAAATTCAAGAAGCTCAAGGACGGCACGACGCAGCGCTATGTTTACTACGGCTGCTGCAAATTCCAGGATAAGAACTGCAAATCGGGCTACATGCGGGAGGAGGATCTCATCGAAGCGCTTGCGACCCTGATGGACGAAGTGGAGCTCGATGAGATCGGGATGAAAGAGAAGATCAAGGCGGAGATAGAGCGGCACAAGAAGTTCAACCAAGGAATTCTTGGGATGAAGCAAGAGAAAATCAAAGTGGCCGACGTCGACGTGCGGAATTACGCGAAGTATATCCTGCGCGAGGGATCGATCTTTGAGAAGCGGGAATTCCTCTCCTGTCTACGGAGCAAACTCACAATGGCAGCGGAAGAGGTGAAAATCGTTTAAGCTCCGTATAAGGCATAGCTTAGAAGAAGAATTTTCGGAATAAGAATTTGGACATGTCCCGAGTTTTATCTCTAGTACCTTCTTCACGGTAATCGCCGGATTTCACCAACCAGGTAACTGCCCATTTAAATATGGTGCGCCTGATCCTAAACCAATGTTTTTTCTTTGGTTTTTGTAGGGTGGAAAAATGGCAACCAAAGAAAATATAAATATTCTTTTCGTATCCATCTAATAGATCTCTGCTTTCGTGGAGTTTGAATAGTAACGGCTTCTGATATATTTGGTTATAAAATTTCTTGGCGGCTTCTGTCGCGCCCGCATTAGAAATACTCCAAAGCGTAGATATGTAAACACGAGCGCCGGCGTGAATAAAATGCATCCCGATTCGATTCCACGACCCACATGAATTGTTAAAAATGACTGGATTACTCTGTGCCGCCAGAAAACTAAACATCCCAAAATGAGGGCTGTCATAGCAGATGATCGCATTAGAGATGTCGACATGCGGAATCGACCTCTTTTGTTGCGAAAGGAGATAGTTTTTATCGCTATGCTTCGCTATATAATCAGTCATAACATATCCCGGTAT
>CAJAQL010000012.1 GCA_903944135.1 uncultured Parcubacteria group bacterium | reverse complement strand
TGCCGCGAGCGCCGTGAGCGGTCCGGCCGCGCCGAACACCAGGGAAACAACAACTGCGGCTATTAAATTTTTATTGAACTTTTTCATGTGTTTTTTATTAATTTTTATTTCATTAATAATTTGCACCGAGATAGGCACGGGTCAGCGGCCCGAAATCTCCGAGGATCGAACCGGAGATTCCGACGCTTGTCTGGAATTCTGCCAATGCTGCATACGTTAAAACTCCATAGTAACCAGTTGCACCGACGTTGGCCAAAACTTCTGCGGCCGGACCCTTATTCTCCGAAATGAGGAATTGCTGCAGGGTCGTTACATCATTGCCCATACTCCCTTCTCCAAGATTTTCCGTGATCGCTTTGATCTGATCGGGAACAGAAGTCGCAACGGAAGAATTTGGTTGGCTTGCCGCCTGCGCTTGAAGCGAATTCAGGGTTGCAATAAGCCCGTTAAGCTGAGTTTGCAGGGCGGCATTTGTGCTTGACGACAATACCGGAGCCGCAGTGACAGCAGGGGTTTGAACTGCCGATGAGTTGAGGCAATCTTGCTGGCTGGTGAACGTTTTCAATCCTTGATACATATATGTGCCGCAAAACTGTTGCTGCGTCTGACATGTCGCATTGGTGTTATCGGACCAATAAAGATTGGAGCACGTAAGCGACGATGCTGTGACAGGAGCTGTTGTCGTGGCCGTTGCCGCAGCAGAAACCGATGTTGAGGTTGCCGCGGTCGTCGTAGAAACTGACGTTGCCACTGTCGAAACTACAAGCGTCGGTTCGGTAACAGTGTTGGTATCCAGCGTAACTGCAGCTTGCGCGAGCGCCCTGCCATTCAATGTTGCACCCGTGTTCAGCACGATCGTCGTCTGGTCCAATATGTTTCCATTGAACACTGCCGTTGTACCGATGGTCGTCTGGCCCGCGACGATCCAGAAAACATTGCCTGCCTGCGCGCCGCCGGACAAAATAATATGCGTCGCGGAACTCATGATAAGATTTCCCGCTATCTGGAATATCCAGACGTCATTCGGACCTCCGGAGAGGGTCATATCGGTCGGTATCGTAACGTCGGTGCTCCATTTATAGAGGCCCGGAACGAGCGTCGTCCCCCCGATATTTCCCGCGCCCATTTCGGTTTCGGTCGGATTCGTTCTCCCGGCTCCATCGGTATATGCAGTCTGCATATCGCTTCCCGCCGTCGTCATGGTGGCCGGCGTAGGAACCGCATAATCGGTCGCATAAACCTTTCCTGTCACGAGCGCTGATGTGGAAAATGTATTCGAAATATCCAACATTAATCCAAAGCCGGTGATATAGCTCGCGGCCGCCGGACTGATTCCGACGTTTCCGGTGATGGACGTATGACCCGTAGCCGTTATTTCTGTTTTTGCGAGGATCGCGAAATTACCTGCCGATCCAAGATTTATTGCGGACGGACCTGCCGCGAGCGCCGTGAGCGGTCCGGCCGCGCCGAACACCAGGGAAACAACAACTGCGGCTATTAAATTTTTATTGAACTTTTTCATGTGTTTTTTATAACATTTATATGTCCCTTTATATATTGAGTTTATTATTGGTGAATAATGCAAATAATTTGTTCCCCAATCCTTCGAAATCGACTTATATATAATTATACATAATTATATATTCCGTAAAAGACGGGGCAACCGCAGGCACCCTTTATGGGCTTTATGCCTTCTTTTTAAGCTCATTGATTTCTTTCTCTAATTTTTCAACGTGGAACTCCAGATTCCGCGTTCGTTCAGTCAATTCGGCCTCCAGTTGGCTGGTATGCCCCGCCATCGTTTCGGCGATAAGCATCACCTCCGTCACATCTTCTATGGCGAGAAGAATAATGGGCTGAAAGGCGCTATCCCCCCGAAAATGTATCTGGCGGGCATTCAAGATCATTACTTTGCGTCCGATCGTGGGAAACTCATGAGCCACCTCAAAGCCTTTGAAAAAAGTATTTTTTGGCAGAATATCCTCCAAAAGTTTCCGTAAAGCAGGAATGTTCCATTGGCCATCCCCGAGCTCATATACGATCTTTTTCTCGGTGTCCTTCGGTTCAACCTGGAACATCCGATAAAAAGGCTCATTTGCCGCCAACACGCGAAAATTCTTATCGAGGATCAAAACCGGCTCCCTCACGACGTCCACGATGGTTTTGATGTAGGTCCAGCTTTCTTCCCAGAGATGATCAATGAAATCAGCTCTCACGGGCTTGAGATTTTTTTCCGCTTCTTTTTTATCTGTTTCCATAATGAATAAAGCCGATCAAAGATCGGAATTATTACGTCATGAAATCCAGGACGCAAACCATCCAAACCGACATGCTTTTCTTCCCCTTGCACCTTCGCTAAACCCGCGGCATCGTCGCTTGCCATGGCACAGGCAACATGCAATGCTTAATATTCAGGACGATATGGCGCGTTGTCGTAATGTGAGTGTAATAAAAAATTGCATTTTAACGCGGATACGTCAGTCCCCTTGATAGCTCTTTGTAATGTCCATGTAATAAAATGCCGTTACCCACGGCACTATTTATGCGATGACCCCAAAGCAAAAGATCAAGCGACAGGCGCTTTTAACCATGGCGCACCACGACTATGAACGGAGGCTCCATTTGCACGCATTTTCAAAGGTACGCGATCATGCAACGGGCGAAGATCTGGTACAGGAAACCTTTTTAAAGACGTGGTATTACCTCGTGAAAGGCGGAAAAATCGACGTAATGAAGGCTTTCCTCTATCACGTCCTCAACAATCTTATCATTGACGAATACCGAAAACATAAAACGGTCTCGCTCGATGTCCTCATTGAAAAAGGCCTCGAGCCGAACGTCGGGCATTCTGAAAAATTTTTTGACATCCTGGACGGAAAAGCGACGCTGTCCCTGATCCAACGCCTCCCTCAAAAATATCAGAAGGTAGTATACATGCGGTACATGCAAGATCTTTCGCTCAAAGAAATCTCCCTCATCACCGGACAATCCAAGAATGCGATTGCCGTACAAATCCATCGGGGTCTAGAGAAACTCAGGCTTTTATATAACGCCTCATAACGGATTTTCTGAAAAATTTTTATATTCCAAGGACGACAATTGCTTCCGCTGATATTGCCTCGCCGTCCCTGTCGCTATTGCGTGGCATCGGTGAATACCACCAGCCTTTGGCTGTAGCTGACCTGGGACGGATTCCATGTCCCTTCGCATGTTATAAGGTTAAGATGAGCACCGCCATCCGTAGAAGTGAAAACATCGGTGGCGTCCGCGGCGGGGTCATAACTACGGACCTCACGGACCACAAAGGCGATTGATTTCCCCTGATCGTTCACGACGGATAATGTATCTCCCGGCTGGAGCGCATGTAAATCGTTAAACACGCCGAGTTTCGTCACCACTCCTCCACGCACCTGAGCGATGTGTCCTGTCACGATAGCGACACCCTTCTCTCCGGGGCGCACGCTGTCAGTGAACCATCCCACGTCATAAATATTGGTCGGCACCGCCATCGTCCCATCGGGTTCGAAGCCCGTATATTGAAATCCTGCGTCGATGCTCAATTTTGGAATGATAAGACGCATCGGAGATCCGTTCTCATTGTTCGCAACCGTCGTGCCCGCTGCCGCGTTTATGGAGGTTGTTGTTTCTACCATGCTTGGCGTAGTGGTTGCATTAATCGACGCCTGCGGGGCCAATGCATCCAATGCATCGATCTTACTTCTCGAAATAGGACCGAAATAACCTTTTGCAGGAGAGATGCCTTCCGACGCTTGCCACGAACCAAGGGCAGCCGAAGTGAGCGGCCCGAAATAACCCGTTGAAGTGGAAATCTGAAGATACCCGCCTTCGATCAAAAATTGCTGTAAAACAGATACGTCATTTCCCTGAACCCCCAGAGCAAGATTTCGGGTAAACGCAAAACCGGGATTAAGCGTAGCGCCCTGCACACCTATGCAGTGCCCAGCCGCAAAAAAATAGGCCAAGAATACGGCAAACCCTATTTTATAAAAAAATTTCACTTTTTCTGTATGGGAACCTTTACTGCGTAAAGATAAAGCCGATCCAATTATTGAAATCTTACAAAAATCCCGTTCTCTGTTCAACTTATTTCAATCGCACACTGACCAGCACGGCCGCTGCCGCTATGAACGTTTGAACGAGACCAACTATGACCAAAATAATGGTCAACGATCTCATCTGCCTTACGGAAATTTCACTGGTTTTTCTGAGCTGTTCGGAGGATGCCAATGTTGTTCTTGCCAATAACTCTGCCGATTCTTGTGTTGTTTTTGCCAAAAGAACGCTTGCGTCAGAAAGCTCCTTGGTACTGTTTGCCGTTACTAAACTGGCCGCGCCCAAGAGCTTACTATCTTCGCTCGATCGTTTTCCTTCTATGAGTTTTTTCAGTATTTCTTCCGGGTTCATGAGCATAAAGATGCCGTTCCGAAGAAAAAAATATTACGCCAGTGACGGTTCCCATAATGGAAAATACGGATCCAACGAACAAGAAATCTCAGGATAACTTCCTAATTTCGCTCCGCCTCGATCATATTCGCCTCGACGCCGATCGCTTCACTTATATGTTCATAGCCATCGTGCGCCAAAAGCTTTACAAGACCCTGATTGATCCTTTTGACGACCGTGGGGCCGCCGTAGATGAGGCCCGTTATGATCTGTACGAGCGAAGCACCCGCTTTTATTTTTTCATACGCATCTTCCGCGGTAAAAACACCACCGAGGCCGATCAAGACATATTTCCCGTTCGTCCGGCGGTAGATGTGGCGGATCAAATTCGTTGAGAGCTCTTTTATGGGGGTACCGGAGATACCGCCCTGCGGGAGTAGATCAAGCCGGCTCGCGGGAGATTTCATGTGTAAAACATCGCGTCGCTTCACAAGATTGCCAATCACAAAACCATCGATAAATGAATATTTTTGGACGATCCCGAGGATCACATCGACCTCCTGGGTCGTAAGATCAGTTGAGATCTTAAGAAAGATCGGACCATGCTTCTCTTCTTTCGCGAAGGCCGTTAAAAGGCTATCGAGCATTTGCGGGTCCTGAAAAAGACGGCCGTCTCCGGCATTCGGGCAGGAAACGTTCAATGTCACATAAGCGAAATGTTCCGCGAGCGTTCGGTAGGTCATCACGTAATCTTCCACCGATTTTTCCCCTTTGATGTCCGCATGATTTGTTTTTGCAATGTTCAAGCCAACGGGAATCTTAAAAGGAAGGAGTCGGGATATTTTCTTTTCTATTGCCGCCGCGCCGATATTTTTGAGCCCGTAATAAACGATGATCGACCTATCTTCCGGCAGGCGGACCAAGCGGCGGCCGGGATTCCCCCCATACGGAAATCGTGTGACGGCACCGGCCTCCATAAAACCAAAACCGACTGACGGCATGATCTTCGTAAGCCGGACATCCTTATCGAATCCCGCAGCCAGGCCGATCGGATTCTTAAAGCCAATGCCTAAAACGTTCGTTTCAAGTGACGGATTTTCGTAAGCGCAAAACATGCGGACGATCTGTTTTCCTCCCGGAAAGGCGCCGAGAACCTGGCCGATCGCAACGAAAGAATCGTGCATAAACTCCGGATCGAAGAGGAAAAGGAACGGTTTTATAAGCGATTCATACATGCTGATATCTTAATTCAGATGGCGAGCAATGCAAAGAGCCCCCGCTGATTTGTTTTCTTTCATGAAAAATCAGGCGTGGATTCCGGCGGAAACTCAATGCCCTAGAACTGAGATCCCCGCTTTCGCGGGGATGACAAAAAATATGCGATAGGAAAAATTTATCGTTATTGTCCTGACGTTGTAGTAGGAACGCTTGAGGTACCCTTCAGAAACGATTGTAAACCTGTTGCAATGCTCGTGTCAGTCGGCCAGTTCGATAATATCTTCTCGCCTACGGCCGTCGTGCTTGCCACATTGCCTTCGGCGCGATACACATCGAAAAGCCCATAGAGCGTCTGTGGGCGGTTCGGACCAAGAGCTACTCCTTCTTCATAATATTTCTGCGCAGCGGAAAGATAGGTAGGATCACCGATGTGGACATAGGCCATCTCATTGATCGCACCCATCAGATACAGGTCCTGCCCGAAGCTCATGCCCTTGCCGCGCGCGATGATCGGATCATAGTAGCCGTTCAAAAAAGAGACAAGCACCCCGGTTGACGTCGGATCGGCGCTCTGCGAAACAAAACTGAGAATGTTATTCGCCGTATTCCGAACCAATTCTTCCTGGCCGATCGGCGAAGAATAATCGAGCGGAACAGCCAGGCGTGATTTAAGTTCATCAAGGGAACTTACGGGTGATGACTGCAAACCCTGAAGCGTAGTAATGAAGATCTGCGCTTTTCGCATAGGAAGATACGACCCATAAGCCGCAACGGCGAGAATAAGCAACGATGCTATCACGGCTATGACTTGTTTGGTGTTCCGGTTCATAAAATTAGCGCTGCTTTTCGCTGGTTGAAATTTCACCCTGACCTTTTTCGAAATAGAACGTTGCGAACGCCATAAAGAGGAACAACGAGAGATACATCGGGAAAACATCGAAAATGGCGATTCCCTGCCCAAGATACGCTACTGGAATCGCTAGAATGATTCCCGCGAGAACAACGCTTGCGGTTTTTTTCCGATGCGTCTTGAAGAATTCCCATACAAAAACAACGAATATCCCAAGATAGCTCAAAAGTCCAACGGCGCCCGTCTCGGAAAGATAATCGAAGAAAACGCTATGCGCGCGATCAAACCAGGTTTCGGTATTTTGGCCAGGAACGAAAAAGTTTACGTTAAAATGCTTGTCATAAACCGCCGTGAAATTTTCAGGGCCCCATCCCAAGATCGGACGCTCCAAAAAGCCCTGCCACGCCTCGCCCCATACCCACAAGCGTGTTTGCGCTGTCTGATCGGAAAGGCTGAGCTGCAACAAGCGTCCCTCCGGAAGATTTTTCACGAATGTAGTATTCCGCACCCCGAATCCAACACCGCCGAGGACAAGGAATATCGCAAGCATGGTTCCCGACCATTTCCGTGCCCGTGGTGATCCTGCGAATAAAAGATAAAGCAAAAACACCAACGCGCTCAATATGATGCCAATGAACGCACCGCGGGTTTGACTCAAGAAAAAGAAAAGAAGGAAAACGGCGATGAGCACAGCATAGCTCCATGCCATCCATTTCTTCAGGCTTTTTTCGCGCCAGGCTACGATCCAAAGATACGCAACAAAGAACATCGAGAACATGAGATAGGGTGCAACATATGCCGGATTGCCGAGCGATCCTTCAAAACGGCCGTCTATCAAAAGATGGAACCATCCGGATGGCGCCGTGCTCCCGGTGTAAGGACCGATAAAACCCGCTGTCCCGAAATTAGCAAACAAGCCATACCCGATCATAAGCACGGCCGAGCAAAGGGAAAACTTGAAAATATTGCGCCAATTTTTTTCTTCGCGGAACAAGAAGGCAAGCAATAAGAAGAAAAGATAGTAATGGATCATCTGAAAACCTCCCTCGCCGCGCTCATAGTTAGACCAGAAGGCCGCATGGACGTCATAAGCACAAAGGCAAGCCAGGAGAAACGCCGCAACAAAAACCGTGACCGCCCTCACGAGCGGCTTTTTGAACAGCTGCTTCAGGCGGGTTTCAGCAACGCCATCGCGAGCCTCGAACGCCCACCACAGAAAGGTTGCGACGAGTGAAAGTTCGACGGCAAAACGGAAAAACCAATCCTTGCCGCCGATGAAGGGGAAAAATATCGAATTCATCACGACCACCACGGCAAAGACCGCGATATAAAGATACCATTTCGCGATCCGCTCAAAGGATTGCCCGAACGCCTTGGCCGCAATGCCGAAAAGCGGTAAGCCAGCCACGATCGTAAAAACCAAAGGATGGTTAAAAAGAGTGTCGGTCATAAACAATGAAATTAGTATAGCACAATGTTTTCTGCAAGCAAGCATCCGCGCCATCCTGTTTTAGCGACAGGATGACAGATATTTCTATCGCGCGTATTCCACCGCCCGCATCTCGCGAATGACATTTACTTTAATCTCTCCAGGATATTTTAACTCTGACTGTACCCGATCCGCGATCTCACGCGCCATCTCGAGCGCACGGAAATCGTCGATCTTTTCCGGAACCACGAAAACACGCAATTCCCTGCCCGCGGAAATAGCATAAGCGGTTTTCACGCCAGGGAAGCTCGTCGCGATCTTTTCAAGGTCGCCCAGCCGTTTGATATAATTCTCAATCGTGCCGCGTCGGGCGCCGGGCCGGGCCGCGGAAAGAACGTCCGCCGCCGTGACCACATAGGCTTCCGGCCGCGCATAAGGATAATCTTCATGGTGCGATTGCATCGCCTCGATCACCTTTTCGCTTTGGTTGTACTTCTTAAGCAGTTTGATGCCGAGTTCCACGTGCGTTCCCTCGACCTCGTGGTCGATGGACTTGCCGATATCATGAAGCAAGGCTCCGCGTTTGGCCACGTCCGCATCGAGACCGAGTTCGCGCGCCATCATTTCAGAAAGATATGCCACCTCGATCGAATGCGTCAGCACGTTCTGGCCGAAGCTCGTACGGAAATGAAGCCTGCCTAGAAGCTGAAGTAATTCCTTCGGCAGATCGAAAATACCAAGGTCCTGTGCGGCCGCGTCGCCGATCTCCTGCGTGCGCTTCACAAGCTCGGTTCTCGCTTCTTCAACCTTCTCTTCGATCTTTGCTGGCTGGATCCTGCCGTCCTTCACTAATTTTTCAAGCGCAAGACGCGCCACCTCGCGGCGGTACGGATCGAACGAGGAAATGATGATACCGTCCGGGGCTTCATCAACCAAAAATTCGACACCGGTCGCACGTTCGAGCGCGCGGATATTGCGCCCCTCACGGCCGATGATCTTTCCCTTCATGTCGTCGTCACCGATCGGAAATACGGTTGTCGTGATATCGGAGACATGCGACCGGGCATAACGCTGAAGCGCCGTTGTAATGATGCCGATCGACTTCTTCTCGATCTCCTCGTGGTTTTCCCGATCGATCTTCTGGATCGTCTGCGCAAGATCCTGCGCCCGCTCCTCCTTCACGCGATGAAGTATCTGTTCCTGTGCCTCTTTTACGGAAAGTCCCGCAACCACTTCGATCTTGTGTTCCACTTCGCTCTCTTTTTTCAGAATACCGTCTTCTTTCGTGCGCAAAGCGTCTTCCCGTGCCCGAACCGAGCTTTCCTCTTTTGAGACATCGCCGGAACGTTTATCAAGCAATTCCTCACGCGAGACAAGTCTCGCTTCAAGCGCATCGAATTCCTTGCGTCGGTCACGTTCCTCGTTTTTTGCATCAGCCAAAAAAGCCGCAGCCTTCTCTTTTGCGTCAAGAACTATTTCTTTTGATTTCGTTTCCGCCTCCGCAATGCGCTTCCCTACTTGTTCTTCGACCGAACCGAGTTTTTTACTGACCAGAAATTTTCGTCCGACGTACCCCGCCGCAATGCCTACGGCCAAAAAAACAACCGCTAATAATGCTGTTTCCATGATAATAGATGGTTCCCCTTGATTTCATTGTTCGTTGCATAACGATAAATGATAAATTCGATAAGGAAAAATAATTTAATGACTTTTTGTACATATATAATAGCACAAAAGCCGTGGAAAGGGCAAGCTATCAAAGCTCGTTATCTGGATGAGTCTTTTCTCCAGTCCACCTCAGAGGACGGCCGTCCCTGAGGTGGACTGCCCCTCTTTATCCCATGGCGTAATTTCTCTATATTTCAGTATTTCTCTGTCATCCCCGCGAAAGCGGGGATCCATCCGATTGCCCGAAAGATTCCTCGATAAACTCGGAATGACGGAGAAAAGCAGAACTCGGAATGATAAAACCTGGATTCCCGTTTTCACGGGAACGACGGAAGAAACAATTATGTCATGGTTCGCAAAGGCGGGACGGCGACAATGGTCGAAATTCCTCACGGAACTCGTCATGACAAAAAATTACATCTCTATTCCAACAGGACAATGGTCTGATCCGGTGATCTCGGGCAAAATAAAAGCGTCCTTCAACTTCAGAGCGAACGTCTCGGAAATAAAAACGTAATCAATGCGCCAGCCAAGATTTCTCTCTCTGGCATTTGTAAAATATGGCCACCAGGAATAATGCCCCGCTTCTCCATGTTTCGAACGGAAACTGTCGACGAAACCAAGCGATTCCAAAGCATCGATCCGTTTCCGCTCTTCCGGCGTGAACATGGTGCTGTTCTTATTCTCTTTTGGCCGGGCAAGATCGATCTCTTCGTGGGCAATATTGAAATCACCGGCAAGAACGATATTCTTTTTTTCTATTTTTTTGAGATACGTAAAAAGGCACTCATATGCTTCCATCTTGTATACCATATCGCGCTTGTCGCGCGAGCCGTTCGGCATATAGAGACCAATGAATGTGAACTCCGGATAATCGAAGCGCACCATGCGTCCCTCGGCATCGAACCGTGCATGACCCAATTTTGTTTCTGTCTTTTCGGGCTTTTCCTTAAAATAAACGCCGACGCCGCTGTATCCGGGCCGCTCCGCATAATTCGCGATGAACGAATAGGGCGATCCCCCGAAAAGATCCTGCGGGATAGTTGACGCCTGCGCTTTCACTTCCTGAACGCAAACGATATCCGCATCGCTCTGTTCAAGCCATTTCGAAAAACCCTTTTGATAAGCCGATCGCAAACCATTCACGTTCCAAGAAATGATCTTCATTAGAAAATCTCCTCTTCGGGCAAAACTTTTTTGTCATGCCAAAAATCTATCTGATCAGGCGATGGATGCGAAGGAGCTTCGTTCTTAAAATCCCCGCCTCCCATCTCGGAAATTCCGGCGGCGATGATCCCCGCCGCGACCTCCCGGTCATGCATGGGAAACAGCACCTTCTCCTGGATGGGCTTCAGTTTCTGAAGGGCAAGCCCGTGCAATGTCGCCATAATCTTGTTATGGAACTTGGCTCGATGCGGTGATGAATACGAAACGCTGTTTTTCCCTTTTCGATACGACTCCTCACTGTTAGAGGCGGCCATCTGCTCATTCCGCGCTTCAAGATAATTTTTGCAAAGATCGATGAAATTCTCCCTTGCTGCCGGGGTACCGAAAAGTCCAAGTACTATTTGGAATTTTTCGCCATCGGAAAGCGACTCGTAGGTTCGTTCCACTTCTTGTGCGGGCGCATGCTCGAAATTATTTTTCACAGTTTAAGTATAGCTCATTTCATGAACTTCTTCTTTGATCGCATCGAGAAAATTTTCATTGAGACGAAGTGTTCATAAAATATGTTAGAATACCTCCATGGAAGAAAAACGGGTTATCGCAACGGTAAAAAAAGTGATGCCGGCCGTGGTATCGATCGTGATCTCGAAACGGCTCGAGGACCTTGAGCGGGAAATGCCGGAAGGCCATTATCCTTTCGTTCCTGGCCATAGAGACATCGACGAAAAACATGAGCGTGCAAAAAAGATAAAAATATTGAGCGCTCTCGCGGATGACCATCACATGGTTGAGATCGGCGGCGGTTCGGGATGCATTGTCGACCCGAACGGTCTTATCCTTACGAACAAGCACGTCATCGATGATGTCGGTGCGGAATACACGGTCATTCTGAACGATGGGCGGCGCTTTGCTGCAAACATACTGACCCGCGATCCCGTGAATGACATTGCGATCCTTAAAATAGATGCCGACAAACTGCCCTTTTTGAAGCTCGGCGATACGCGCAAGCTCGAGCTCGGCCAGGGCGTCATCGCGATCGGTAACGCGCTCGGCATATTCAAAAATACCGTATCGCTCGGTATCGTATCCGGCCTCTCGCGCGCCATCGCCGCACAATCGGATCCCGATGCCCCACAGCAGGAAATGCGGGGCCTTATCCAGACCGACGCCGCGATCAATCCGGGAAACTCCGGCGGGCCGCTTGTGGACGACCGCGGTTGCGTGATCGGCGTGAACGTCGCTATCATTTCAGGTGCTCAGAGCATCGGATTTGCGATCCCTGTAAACACGGCAAAACGCGACATTGATGATCTTAAAAAATATGGCCGTATCCGCCGGCCGCTCCTTGGACTCCGTTATATCATGATCGACGAAGCTCTCCAGAAAAAAATGAACCTGCCGGTATCCTATGGTGCGCTCGTAGTTCGGGAAAGCGAGAACGACGCGGCTGTCGTACCGGATAGCCCTGCGGCAAAAGCCGGGATACGCGAAAAGGATATCGTGCTCGCTATGAACGGACGGCATCTTGATGCCGATCATCCCATTCAGGATCTTCTGGAAGACTCCGAAGTAGGGAGTCGCGTGACGTTCACCATCATGCGCGGCACAAAAGAACTTACCGCAGAAGCGATACTCGCCGAAAGAAAGTGACATTCCGGCGAAAGCCGGGATCCATCCGTCAATGAAGACGCCGGATTCCCGCCTTCGCGGGAACGACGGATAGTCTGCGCTCAGTAGTTATATTGATCCACGAGCAATCCTTTATTGTCAAACAAATTGACGGTGTCATGATACTGATCGAGCGGGCTTGAACCCATCCATATCCACCACTGGTTCGAAAGGAAATTTATATCGTTCGCATGCGCTCCGACGCACGCGCGATAATTGAAATTATTTTCGAGATAATCGCGGCACGCATAATCAGTGATGGCGATCTGCGCATCATTGAGATAGATCGGAAGAGCACACG
>CAJAQL010000011.1 GCA_903944135.1 uncultured Parcubacteria group bacterium | reverse complement strand
CAGTAAGAAATCTCGCAAAAATATATTCAGCTGCGCTTGAAGGTATCAATGCGAATCTCATCGAAGTGGAGGTCGATATCAATGTCGGCCTCCATTCTTTTAATATTGTCGGACTCCCTGATAAAGCGCTCAACGAAGCAAAGGAGCGGGTTAATTCTGCGTTAAAAAATTCCGGCATCAAGCCACCGAATCGAGAGAATCGAAAGATAACCGTCAATCTCGCACCTGCAGATTTAAAAAAGAACGGCTCCCATTATGACCTTGCTATTGCGCTTGGTTATCTTCTCGCCACGAAACAAATCATCGAGTTCGATGCGCAGAAGAAAATTTTTCTAGGGGAGCTCGCACTCGACGGAAGACTTCGTCCGATCAATGGCGCATTGAACATTGCACAGGTTGCGGTTGAATTAGGATTCTGCCATCTCTTTCTTCCGACTCAAAATGCAAACGAGGCGGCGGCGATAGAGGGGATAAATATCATTCCGGTAAGTTGTCTTCAAGAAACAATTGATATCCTTGAAAAGAAAAAGGCGATTCCTCAATTCAAGTTTCAACCACTGAGAAATATCGCATTTTCTTTTCCTGATTTCTCTGAAATAAAAGGTCAGGAAAATGCTAAACGTGCGCTTACGATCGCCGCAGCTGGCGCGCACAATATTCTGATGGTGGGATCGCCGGGTGTTGGAAAAAGCTTGATTGCGCAAACTATAGGGGGCCTCCTTCCCGATCTTGAACGGAACGAAGCGATTGAGGTGACAAAAATTTGGAGCGCTGCCGGGCTTGGTCCAGCCGGCCTCATGACAAATCGGCCGTTTCGATCGCCCCATCAAACCTCATCACAGATCGCTCTTATCGGCGGAGGATCGGACCCGAAGCCGGGCGAGATAAGCCTCGCGCATCGCGGCGTCCTTTTCCTTGATGAAATACCTGAGTTCCAAAAAGTTACGATTGAAGCACTTCGTCAGCCCATGGAGTCGGGGATGATCCACATTGCCCGCGCAAAGCAAAGTTTGATCCTTCCCGCAAAATTCATGCTCATCGCAGCAATGAATCCTTGCCCGTGCGGCTATTACGGCGATCCTGATCATGAATGCCGATGCACTGCCCGCGAGGTCATCGCGTATCAAAAAAAAATTTCCGGGCCGTTTCTCGATCGGATTGATCTGCAGATAAAAATGAAGAAGATAGAGCTTTGCGAGTTACGGAATCGCAGTATCAACACCCAACTGAGCACGACGATCAAGACAAAGGTTCGCGCGGCGCGGCGTATCCAAATGGAACGCTTCAGTAAAATGCCAGGCGGGGAAAAACTGACTACCAACGCAGATTTGAGCGCGCGACAAATTGAAAATATCGTAAATCTTGACGTGTCGGCTGAAAAATTTTTAGAAACGATCAGCCAATCACATCTGTCTCCCCGCGGTTATTATCGAATGCTGAAAGTCTCTCGCACCATCGCCGATATCGAAGACAAGGAAAAAGTCGGAGCAGAACATCTTGCCGAAGCGTTCAGCTACCGGCTAAGAGAAGAACTCTGAATCAACCCGAGCGTCCCAATATCTTTCACCGCACCGAGCGTATTGGAAAAGACCGATTTTGTATTCAATTCACTGTTATTGGAAACTGCCGTAATAGGAGAGGGAACTTGTATCCCCAAAAACATCGTCGCTCCCTCAGCGCCTCTAGCGGCCGAGATAAAAAAATCACTTCCTCGACTCGGGGTAACTTGCATCCCTTTTGTATTGTTTCCGAAAACAAAAGCACTGGAAAGCAGTCCTCCCATAACCAAAAAAATAGCCACGATTAATGGCACGTTGTCTTTTTTCATTTTTTTAAAAAAATACCAATACGTGTATAATACCAAAACCTGAAGGAATTCACAAATGGCAAGAAGTAAAATCGTTCATCTTAATGAGGCTCAAGAACGCGCCGCACATGCACCGGCTGGTCCTCTTTTGATTGTCGCCGGAGCCGGCACAGGGAAAACAAGCACACTTACCAGCCGAATACTCTACTTAATAGAGAAGGGGATAGCTCCCCGGAAAATATGCGCGATCACTTTTACCAATAAAGCTTCCGCAGAAATGGCAGAACGCGTCTTTGACTATCAAAAAGGCTCGGCGAAGGCAATCGATCGAAGCAATGTTCCTTATATCGGAACGTTTCATTCTTTTGGGGCAAGAATTTTAAGAAAGGAATGCCGCTCCTTCGGGCGCGAACCGAACTTTGCCATTTTCGACGACCATGATTCATTTGATCTCATTAAAAAGGCGGTTAAAGGAGTAACGGTGCGAGAAAAGCTGGACGACGACGAACCGTCATTAAGATCAACTAAAAAAGATGAAGCTCCGACGTTCTTCGCTCAAAAGATCTCAGAGATAAAAAATGATGCCTTCATGAAGGATGCACAGCGCGCACGCATCTCACCGGAAAAAGAAAATCAGATAAGGATAGTTTTTGACGCCTATGAAGCCGCACTCCAGCGCAATAACGCATTCGATTTTGACGACCTTATCCAAAAACCCGTCCTGCTTTTCAAAAAAAATCCCGCCGTACTCAAAAAATATCAGGCCGCGTTCGATGCCATACTTGTTGACGAGTGGCAGGATATCAATCCAATGCAATACGAGTTCGTAAAACTCTTGGCGGGAAGCCATCGAAATTTAAGTGTCGTAGGAGATGACGAACAAACCATCTACACGTGGCGCTACGCGGACATTAAAACTTTCTTGAATTTCGACAAGGACTGGAAAGATGCGACGGTTCATTTTCTCGAAGAGAATTACCGGTCGACAGGAACCATCGTGAATGCCGCGCAGGCCGTTGTGCAGAACAACCGTTTTCGCACACCAAAAAAATTACGAACATCGAATCCGGAAGGTGACCCCATCACACTCTTTGAGGCATGGGGAGAGAACGAGGAAGCGGCATGGATCGCAAGAAAAATATCCGACCTGCAACGCACTGACGTTCAAAACACGGTCGGTATTCTCTATCGTACCAATGCACAATCACGGGCCATCGAACAAGCGCTGATCCGCGAGAATATCACATACCGCATCTTCGGTGGTTTGAAGTTCTATGAGCGACGCGAAGTGAAAGATGCCGTGGCGGCACTTCGATACGCTGCAAACCAAAAAGACGAACCGAGCAGGGAACGTCTTGAAAAAAATTTTTCACGGAGAAAATTCACCGAATTTAAAAGTGGATTGACCGCCGCGGCAGATCCAACTCCTGCGGGAATATTGAATATCTTCCTTGAATCGTTCGGCTATTTTGATTATCTCGAACAAAATTTCATCAATGCCGCGGAGCGCGAAGAGAACATCTCCGAACTTGCAGCTTTTGCCGCCGAATTTCAGACACTCGCCGATCTTCTTGAAAAAGTTTCGCTCGTCCAGTCAACCGATAAGCCTTCCGGAGGGACCGCCGGAACCCACGATAAAAACGAAGAGCAGGATAGTTCTGTTGTTCACCTCTCGACAATCCATCTCGCAAAAGGGCTTGAATTTGATTCCGTGTTCATCGCCGGCGCATCAGAAGGCGTTCTGCCTCATGTCCGGTCGATGGATAACGACGACCAACTCGAGGAAGAACGGCGCTTGATGTATGTTGCCATGACCCGCGCACGGAAAAAATTATTCATCAGTTTTTTTGGCATGCCATCGCGCTTCCTCAGCGAAATACCGCAGAAATATCTCCGCATCGACAGCCAAACGGAAAATCAGGATAGGGACGCTGATTTTTCATCCGATGATGATTATACGAATTTTTAGCTAAAAAGATTCCGAAAAAATTGTGGGTATCGTTATGGCACAGGAAGACTTGTGCCCATCATGATAACTGTTTCCGGGGGAGCTGTCTCATATAATCCAATACACCAAGAGCCGGGCACCATCGACTTCATAGAGAAGAAAAGGGGTGTCGCCAAAAACGCATCAGGAACAGTTATCTCGGCAGGAACCGGCGGGCTGATAGTGACGAATACGGCGAAAATAGCGGGCACGATAGCTGTTATTTTCCCCCCAAAATGACTGCTTACGCCAGGAGTATCTGCAAACGCGGCGGGGCTGATTATATCAGCAAAGCTTCCTAAAAAACTTTTTGCCCGAGGCGATCCCGCAGAGAGGGCGACTTCCATATCGCGCGTAAAATCATCATGTAATTGCCCCACGGTCAGAGAAAAAGAATCATTAAAATTATCGAAGTCTCCCCGGGAAAGATCGCCCGAGGAAACATCAAGCGCATCATCGGCCAACTGCACCGTTAATTCTTCCGTGCCGACAACTTCTTTATCGAAAGACACCGCACCATCCGCAACCTTGATCGATTTCATTAAGGCGATATCTGCATTTGCAAAATCTTTTTGGACCTCAAGAGAATCTCTGATCTCGAAAAAATTATTATCGGCGATCGCTTTTTCTATGAGCGATGGGATGAAAAGCGGAACGCCATTATTATCCTTCAAAACAGTATTGAATCGGCTGTAGTCGAAATCAACCTTCTTATAATCCGCGTCAAAAGCCATTACATAATCCAAGGGTGATGCCGCACCGTCCGCGCCAATCGTTAATTCTGAATCCGAAACATTAGGCAATGGCAAGGAAACAATCTGACTCGTTGTCGGAGAAGTACTGGAATTCGATGGCAAAACAATGCCATTCTCTTCATTGCCAGTGAGCGGCAAGCTCGCACTAGTTTGCGGTTTAGATCGTAAAAGCGGCAGGGAATCCGATGACGATACCGGCACCTGAACGTCTTGGTTTGCACCAGGCAAAGAAATTCCATCGCTCACAGGGGATAAAAAGGCATTACTGGCCATGGGAACCTGTGTTGACGTGGAAATAGGCAGACTATTTTGATCATTCAAAGAAATAGGCGAGGATTTTGTTTTCTGGGGAAATTTCCAGAAAATAATGGCAGCGCCGACAAAAACAATTATCAGAGCTACGCCCGCGATAATTTTCTGACGATTCATGATATTATCAGTATATCACTATGAAAAAATTAGGTCAGCACTTCCTTAAAAATAAATCCGCATTGCGATTCATCACTGAATCATTGGAGGTTTCCGCGGACGAAACCGTGATCGAAATCGGTCCCGGCCATGGCGAATTGACGGACTTCTTGGTAACCACGCCTGCCATAAAAATCATAGCGATCGAAAAAGACGAAAATCTCTACGGCGCTTTTCTGAGGGAGTTCCAAAAAGATGACCGGGTAACCGCCGCCTGCGGCGATGCGCTCAAAATACTTCCGGTAGTAATCCAGAATTTCGAACTTAAAAAACAACATTATAAAATCGCCGGCAATATACCGTATTACATTACCGGCCACCTTTTTAGGATCCTCAGCGAGCTCGAACATAAACCCGAACGGTGTTTGTTCACCATCCAAAAAGAAGTCGCTGAACGGATCTGTTCAGCGCCGCCGCGCATGAACCGGCTTGCGGCAAGCGTGCAATTCTGGGCAAACGCAAAGATGATCAAAACGCTTCCTGCGAGCGATTTCAGTCCACCACCGAAGGTTTCTTCGGCGATCATATCCCTAGAAACGATACCGGATATAAATTTCGATGCCGCGAGTTATTATGCCGCCGTACGGGGTATTTTTGCGCAACCCCGCAAAACGCTTCTCAATAATCTTTCGAAGGCGACCGGGTTGAAGGGGGAAATCGTGGCGAAGAAGTTATCGGCGATCAGCATTATTCCAAATCATCGTCCACAAGACCTTAGTGTGTGCGATATTACGGTTATTGCGAAAACGTTTTTTTAGATCAGCTACTTTATTTTTGCTG
Source organism: uncultured Parcubacteria group bacterium (assembly GCA_903944135.1). GTDB lineage: Bacteria > Patescibacteriota > Minisyncoccia > UBA6257 > 2-01-FULL-56-20 > CAJAQL01. Next base: position 13,278 of record CAJAQL010000011.1, on the reverse strand, counting down.
TTGTTCCGGCAAAAAACATCGTCCTCATGTTGCGGTTTTGTCGTTCCGTCAGCAGGAATTTATAGAGAAAAAACCCGGATTCCGTTCCCGTACCGGCGCACGGACAAGTTTTCACCGAGATGACATAAAAATAAGTTCTGCACATATACTTGATATTCCATTTGCGGTACAATAAAAACAATGTTTGATGTCAAAAAACTCATCGGGGGTTTCCTTATTTTGACGCTCGGCGCGAGCGCAGCGGCATGGATACTATCAAACAACACAATCGCTCCCTCCGGTGCGCTTTCTGGTGCCCAAAACCCGGATTCAGCGCAATCTCTTAATAATGCTTTTTCGAACGCGACCAGCAGTGTTCCTCAGGACATCACCGAGCTTCTTGCGGGGGAATTACCATCATCCACCGAGGCTGCGCTAAATGATCCAAACAATCTCACTGCGGCGATGGGCAATTCTCTGCTCGATGGTTTGGTGTCCGCGAATCCTGACGGCATCCAAACCGATGACAGCGGCAACGGGCAGATCGCTCAACCTGATAATCAAGAGATCCTGGCGGAACTTTCTCAAGATTCGGCCGCGCAAAATATCCAGGAGCCGAATTGGGATACCGAAGTCGCTCAATACGAAGCATCTATGAAAATATCTTCGAAGCCATCCTCGAAAGATATTCAAAATTACATGCTCTCGTTTAACAATATCAACGATAAATATTTTGGGCAGACAGGATTATTGCAGGCAGCCGAAAACGCGTCTACGACAGACGCCGCGGCACTTCTTGACCCATCCATGATCACGGCCTCTGTGACGGATCTTTCGGGAGCGCTAAATGATACTCTGCAAATGAACGTTCCGGCACCTTTCGTAGCATTCCAGAAAAGCTTTATCAAACTTCTGGTTTACGAAAAGAACGTCGCCTCGCTTTCAAATACCATGGCAACGGATCCTGCACGATCCGTGCTCGCACTTAACTTTGAAGAAAGCAATTATAATAACGCCATCGATAATTTCAATACCGCAAGAAACGATCTGCTTAAGAGCAAAGACCTTGTTTCGTTACTAAGCGACCCATCGGATAAAAATAGTCTACAAGAAAATGTAATTGCATTCGTTCATAATATTTTTTCCATTCAATCAGCCAATGCCCAAGCCGCAACGTCAGCATGTGAAGCCGCCGAAGACGCCGAAACCGCAAAGGAGGCTGCTTATAATGCCGCGAAAGACGCTGCTTTTAAGGCAGCGGCCGCAGCTCCAGCCGCGGGTGCCGCCGCCACCCTTGTGACGGTTCCTGTCACCGACAATTCAACACTTGCCGCTATCACGGCAGGAAATACGGCGCAACTCCAGCAAATGGAGCTACTTATGGACCAGGCTATTGCCGCCGAGGCGACGGCCTGCGTTGTACCGTCAGAAATGACATGGGGAACTTATCTTTTGAATCTCGCGAAAGATATCGGCCTTCAGGTTCTCAAAAATACGCTCCTGGCCCAACTCCAAAGCCATATTCTCAAATGGATCCAGGGCAGTGGCGCACCTATGTTCGTCCAGAATTGGGCGGATGATTTTGCGAATGCGGGCATCATGTCGGCAACGAACTGGATTAATAGCAATTATTCTTGCGTCGGAACCTCGCAACTGCCGCGAATTCAGATCATTCTTAATGCCATCTATAAACCAGGCAATAATGCCTGCGCAGCACAATTTGCAAGCCAGCTTTCAAGCGGTAGCCTCACTAACTTTATGAATAATTTCACGAATGGTGGATTTTTAACTTTCGGGCAAACCCTTATGCCAAGCAATGATTTTTATGGCGGCCTTTTCTTTACGGCCCAAGATACGGCAAATGCAGCTCAGCAAGGTAAAGATCTGTTCAGCATCAAGACAACCGCACAGCAAGGAATGAAAGCAGGGGAGATATGTGCTGATGGGAGCAATCCGATAACGGGAACACATAAGGCAAGCGATGGAAGCACGGTTCAAAATCTCGGTATGTGCGCTAACGGATCGCTTCCCACAACACAAGCTCCTGCACTGCTCACCGGCCAGGCACTGGGTAGCGGTGTTACCATGGGGGGCAAAGAGATTCTCTCGGCAAACGATGTCGGCGGAATCGTAGCTGCGCTCGCCAACTCACTTATCAGCGCCATCACATCCCAGGTAGTGACCAGCGCATCAGGCGCCATTAATGGCGCCATCAATGGCGCAAATGGTACCTCTATAATGAGCATCGATTCGAATAGCCTTATTCTGCCGACCAGCACTGATAGTGCCCTCGTTTGTTCACCTGCAAACGCCACGGCTTCGACCGGGGCTACCACGCTCTTCACTGCGAGCGGCGGCTTCGACAGCAATGGCGATATCCCAACCTATAATTGGCTCTCATCTGACGGACAATCGATCTCAGCTCCGATGTTCAGCCCCACATATAACGCATCAGGAACCTATACTATCACTCTCGGGGATTCGAATGGTGATGCATCGACCACCTGCTCCGTAGCCGTAGCAACCGCCGCAAGCTCAACGCAAAGTACTGGCGTTACCTGTTCACCTTCTACGCAAACCATCGCTCTCAACACATCCGCCGGCCAAGCCATTGCGACCTTCGGTATCTCTGGCGGAGCAACTAGTACGACAAGCAGCAGTACGACTTACACCTGGTCTGCACCGGGAGCGCTTTCAACGAGCGGCGCGACAACAGCTTCCTCTTTCGCAATAACATACAATGCTACGGGAACTTATAACGTTTCCGTAACTGATTCAATAGACAATACCAGTTCAACCTGCGCCGTAATCGTCCAGTGATACATCTGCCATGAAAAAGATGTCTTATAAAAAAATATTTGCAATCGCGGCGCTGGCGACGTTCATTTTTGTGCTTTTACCGATTGCAAGCCCTACCATTGAGTTAAAATCCGGATCGTTTTTCGCGTCTCCATCTTCACAAACGCTTCTTTCTCTGGGGGGAGTAAATTATGCCCATGCACAATCGACGGCCCAACAACAATTAAGCAATGATCCATTCTCGTGCTCTTGGACAAGTAGCGGAGTAGCGACGTGCGCAATGTATCTCGTCGCGATGGCCATAGTATGGGTTCTCAAGTTTTTAATTGCATTAGGTTCGTTATTGGTCCAGATTGGCCTTCAGATTAACCAGCACCTCTACGACTCACCAACCGTAACAACCGGATTCTCTGTTTCTCTGGCCGTCGCCAACTTAGGCTTTGTACTTGCAATAATCGTCATCGCACTTGCCACGATCCTGCGCAGCCAAACCTACGGAGCAAAACAACTTCTCTGGAAATTGGTTGTTATGGCGATCTTTATCAATTTTGGGTTGGTCATTACAAGACCTATCGTTAATTTTGCCGATGGATTGACGAATTATTTTATGGGTCAGATATCCGGGGCATCGGGAGACGCCAGTGCCTTTACGGGTAAATTTGTTGCCGCTTTTTCTCCTCAAACCATGAGTGACCCCGTAGTGGTAAATCCAGCGGACATAACAAAAACCGTGGTCTGTTCAAGTCTGGGATATACCATACCGGGGGCAAGTGCATTATGTAATGTTGCCGGAAGCGTCGTTGTTTACTTCAGCACCAATAAATCAGAGATTTTTGTTAGGACGTTTTTGGCATGTGTTTTTGCAATTTTCTTTTCTGGCATCATTGCGTTTGTCTTATTCATGCTTGCCATTTTACTTCTCGTAAGATATGTCTATCTCGGCATTCTACTTGTTCTCCTGCCGCTCGCATGGCTTATGTGGGTGCTCCCCAAATTCAGCGGGGAATTCAATAAATGGTGGAATAATTTTATTAAATGGACCTTCTTCCCGCCCTGCGCCCTTTTCTTTATTTATATTTCTCTCGCAACCATAACCTCGCAAGCATATGGGAACGCGGCCCTTACCACCACTTCGGCATCAGCAGCGGGAAACAGCATCGCGGGAGGGATCTTTACAATGACCGGCCTCTTAACTATGATCCAGCAATTTGCCGATGAATTCGTTTTGGCGGGACTCATGATCGGAGGTCTTTTTGCCTCCCAGGCGCTCACAGGAAAAGCCGGGAGCATGGTTGTCTCCGGCGGACAAGCAGCAAGCAAATGGGTCGGTGGGCAGGCTGGACATTACGGAAAGAAAGGCGGGGTTGCACTCTATAATAGAGCAGGCGGGCAGAAGCTTAATGAAAAACTCCAAACGAGCCGCATCCGGCCTCTTGCTATGGCGGGCCGCGGACTTGCAAATGTGACCAATAATAAAGCCATGGTTGATGCGGCCGCCAAGAATGTTCCTGACAGCAAAGAAATGTGGGAGAAGAATCTCCGCGGCTCGATGAACAATGAAATGAGAATGGCGTACCTTCAGAAAGGCGCCGAAAAGAAGTGGATTGGCCGCGATACGATGGTCGGTACGGAAAATATCGCGGATTATCTGAGTAAAAATAAAGCCACGTTCCGCAACTATGGGCAAAATGGGGAGGGAAGCACGGAAGAAAAGCTCCGTGATCAGTCCGGTCTTTCAATGCACGAAGCGGCAATAGAAAGCGAAACGGCACAAAAAAGAAATGCGGAGCTTGACGGGGTTAGAAATGCAACAAGTGAACAAATTCAGGCCCAAGCCGGGTTGACCAGTGCCGATATGGATGAATATGCACAATTAAGTCGTCTTGGTAATAATGCATCTCCGGAACAAGCGACAAAACGCAATAATATTAAAATAAGGTACGAAAAAGCAAAATCAGAGATAGGCCTCTCCGAAACTGACCAAAAAGAATACAATGAAAATAGCGAGAAAATAGCGAAAGCCGAAGGAACAGTAAAAAGAATTGCCGTCAGCAACCCGGAACTTGCCGCCGGAATGTTTATGGACGTCCAACGAGCGCAAGAGAAACTCGAAAAAGAAAAAAAGGCACCCTCTGTTACTCTTAATGAGAAATCAGTTGAAAGAATGCAGAAAATGATGCTCAATACCTTTGCAAAAGGGTTCTCCCCCCAGAACGCCCGTGGTCTTTTGGAGGCTATAGCTAAAGCCAATAGTATGGATCAATTCAAAGAAGCTGTGACAAAACTTAAGGCCAATAATGAACATTACTTCGATGGGTCTCTTGGCCAAAATGGCACAAACAAAGACCTGAGACGCTGGATGCAGAATAATTCAGGGAGAGCTCTCTTTGGTGATATTCATGAACTATTCGGAGTGCCCGGCGGCAAAAAAAAGAAAGGTAACAGTGACGACGAGGATGAGCAAAATGGATAAATCCCAACTATGATCTCTATCACCCAAGAACAAGCTCGCGCTCGATTCACGCTTATCCCTCCTATTCTTCAGGATGCTATCTTTTCCGTGCAAAATGCCGAAATCATTGCGTCGACCATTGAGAAATTCAATATTTCCGAAGAAAAAGCCGAAGAAATACCGGTTCTCGTCGGTTGGGTTCTCCTGGGTTTCTTGCACCCCGAAGATCTCATCGACGAAATCGTTGCCGTGTCCGGCATTCCAAAAGAGGTTGCACAGGATGTCTCTAATACGCTGGCAACCAAGATTTTCAGCCCGATCAGACCGATAATCGACAGAGCTTATAAGCCGGTTCCCGAATCTGAAGAGGCTACAATCGCTACTCCTCCGCCTACTGCTACCGGCCCTAAGATCATTCAGGAAATCAAAGCGCCCGTGCCCACGCCCCCGCAAGTAGTAGCATCTTCAATTCCGTCCCCGAAACCCATGAATCCGGTCGTTCCGGCAAATAGCGTCTCTCCTGTAAACTTTCCGTCTGCGGCCACGCCGAATATCGCAACTACAAAATCAGTATCGGCTCCCCAGAACGTTCCTCCCCCTTCGATACCAAAACCCGCACCGAAGCCTTTTGTCATTCAGACCGAATCGGTCTCGCATCCTATATTAAACGCTCCGAACTTCAATATCCCTACGATTGCGGAGGATATCATGGGTGGAAATAAAAAAGGTTTTGGATCAATGCCCACCGCGTCGGCGGTGATCGAGTTTGGTGGTATGCCATTGCCAAAAGCCACGCCCACCCCACAATCTTCTGCTTCTCCTAAAGTAACCGTCGTTCGTTTTGGAAACGAAAAGAATGGCGCCCCCGCCGAATCGCTTCCCGTCACGCCGCCCACCCCAGAACCAATGAGGACCATTACCGAAATAACACCGGACTCATTAAAAACGGATTCCTCGGTGCCGAAGCCGACGATCCAGCCATCGTTCGCACCATTATCGCAAATTCCGGTCCCTTCACCCGTAATATCAAAACAACCTCTTACTCCGTCACCGATCATTCCGAAACCTATTGCTGTTTCTTCGACTTTCATATCGAAACCTCCTATTGCACCGGCCCCCACGCCGCCGATTCCGAAACCCGTCGCTCCCGCAGAGAAAATCATTCAAAAAGATTATTCCGAAACGGAAAAATGACAAAATAAATCCCCGCTATAGCGGGGATTTATTTTGTCATTCCCGCAAAGACGGGAATCTGTGCTCTGTATGAAGGTTTTAGGACGATGAAAAATCGAAAAAACATAGTTCTTGACAAATCTCCATCTAGTGGCACTATTATAACTAGCTGCCGCAGGGCAACAATTCAATCAAGGAGGACGTTATGTCCAATTTTCTCAGCACCATCCGAAGTGGTCATGTCCTGCGGCCGTATTACTACGGTGCGCACAAATGGGATAACTACCTGGTCGATATCCAGGAAACGATCGCTGGACTGAAAACCAGCAACAATACCACAGTTTCAGAGGTTTCTGGCAGCGATGTCGATGAGCTCAGTTTTACACTCAGCGATCTTTCGTCCAGTATCGAGGATCTTGGCGCGAAATTCGAGTGGGGACTGACGCTTCTGATCGACGGACAAGAACGGCAGATCAAACTACTCAACCAGATCGTCGGCCAGCTGGACGCGATCCGTGAAGCGGTTCAACTTCCATCAACCACGAGAGCCAGAGAGCTTTTTTCTTTGGGACAAAATGATGTTCGGAATGGTTTTTTGCCCGAAGCACTGAAGAAGTTCCTCGCAGCCGAGCAGATCAACGAAGTGAATTTCCCGCTCCAGCTTCAAATAGGGAAACTGCTTCTCTATGGCAAGAATCAAACCGACGACGTCATCGATCTTGCAAAGGCCGAAAAGCATCTTCTTCTCGCCTCCCGATATGCCGGCCATTTAAGCAAGAAGTGGGTGAAATACCATGGGATTTCTCTTTTCCATGCTGCTGTTGCCGCCTACCTTATTGGCGAACGAGAAAAGCTGGCGGGACGATCGGATTCCATGCAGAAATGTCTGGAACGCGCGCTTGTTGCCATTGGATTTGCTGCTCAGTCATGGCCTGAAGGTTCTGAACTCTACTACCTTGCCGCAAAGTGCCACGCACTTCTCGGTCAGGAGGCGGAATCTCTCGCAAATCTTGTAATCCTCGCTGAACGCGATCTAATTGGCTATGCTGCCAAAGTGGATCAGGACCAGGATTTTGATACTATACGGAATGAGGCACGAGTTTCATTTCGTATAGCACTTGCACGACACGCCAACTGGGATGCCGCCCATAAGATAATGGGGCGCAACTTCCTTGGAGTCGAAGAGGTCTCGAAGTATTTTGGCGCAATTTACACCCACACACAACTCGAGTATCTTTCCGATATTCCCTTTCCCGAAAGAACGCTCAGGGAATGTAAGGATACTCACATTCTTGTCGCGGATATCCAATAACGATTTTTGATCTTCACAGGAAAGCTATGAGTGAGAAAATGAGAATTTTCCATTCGTACAAGGACGCATGGTACGATGCCCCTTTTGCAAAAGACGAGAAAGTCGGCCTTTGTTGGTATCTGGTGCGCAAAACTGCCGTAGAAAATTCATTTGCGAAGACATTTGACGATCAAAGACGTCTTCTTGGCCCAGAAAATGAAGTTCCCCGCGCCTGCGAACTCACATACACAGTCGTGCTATATTTTATGACGACTGGCGAGCGACTCTTTGAGGGTAATGGCGTTCGTTGCATTGATCTTGCTCCGGATGGAAGTAGGGCCTGGGTTGGTCATTTCGATTGCAACGGTCTCCAGATTTTTACCCAAGACGACAATGAGCATTCAGAGCACTCACACCTTGGTTTGTCCTCTGTTCGAAAATAAAAAGATGAAGCTTTTATTTTTTGAGCCTTCGGCGCGAATTTTTTCGCAGCGCCGAAGGCTCTTTTTTATTTTCTAAAAGCCTTAAGGCATGTATCGCCTTTACTAGATTCCTCGCTAAGCTCGGAATGACAGGGTATGACGTGGATTCCCGCCGGCGCAAGAATGACATATAATATATCTATGCAATTTCAGGTTCCTCAATTCATTGAAACGGAGGATAAGATCGTGGGGCCGTTCACACTCAAGCAATTCATGTTTGTCGCCGGCGCAGGACTCGGGAGCGCTATTCTCTATTTCACTGTCGTCACATGGCTTTGGATGATCCTCACGATTATCCTTCTTGGCGCCGCGATCGGAGTGGCATTCATAAAAGTGGAAGGACGGCCTCTTGGGAACGTCCTCCTTTCCGCGTTCGGTTTCTATTGGAAACCCCAAACTTATATATGGAAATCCGAAGAGCAGCCTGCGCCTGCGGCACAAACCGAGAATAATGAAGAAAATGGCGGCATTTCTCTTGAAAAAATCATTACCGGTGCCGCACTCCACAAGCGCTGGGAAAATCTTCAAACCGGCCAAAAAACTCCCGAAAGCAACGTTGTTGAAACCAAGATGAACTCCCGATATCAGATAATCCAAAGGATCAGTGGTGTCCGTACGGCTGCGAAAAGGGTTGATTATCGATAGATTTTTTGTCATTCCATTACAAGGCAGGATATTTGGTTCTCCCTGGATTCCCGTTTTTACGGGAACGACAAAAAATGATTAACATGCTTTCGCGGGGATGATAGATGGATTATACTTAAAACATGCCAGCACCGTTAGTAAAACAGAATACTGGAAATTCCCTGGATCTTGTTGATATTAAAGAGATCCGAGATAAGGTTGTCGTCATGAAAGACGGCAGTTTGCGGCAGATCATCATGGTCGGAGGGGTCAACTTCGCACTGAAATCGGACGACGAACAGAATTTGATCGTTCAGTCGTATCAAAATTTTTTGAACAGTATCGATTTTTCACTTCAGATCATCGTACACTCGCGTAAGGTTAACATTGACGCATATATAGAGGGTCTATTAAAAAGAAAAGAAGACGAACCATCGCCTCTTTTGCAAAGTCAGATCGATGAATATGTGAGCTTTATTCGGGAATTCATCGAAAAGAACGCTATTATGGAAAAAACCTTCCTGGTTATCGTTCCGTTTTATCCGACAAAGGGCAGTGTAGCAGGAACCTCCAAGGCGGCATCGGGTCTTTTCTCCTCGTTCTTGGGGAAGAAAACAGTTCCGACCCAAGATCAGGCACCCAAGACCGACGACGAAGCAGATCGCGTTTTCAAAGAAAACACCGAACAGCTCACCCAGCGCGTTGGCCAGGTTATAAGCGGCATTTCGAGCATCGGCCTTGATGCAAGTGTTCTTGAAAATCAGGAGCTTGTTGAGCTTTTTTACAATTTCTATAATCCCCAGACCGTCGAACGGGGAACCGTCATTGCGCCCAAAAAATCTTAAACCCATGCCCCAGGACGATCAGCAAAATCAGCAAACTCCATTTGGCGATGTTAAAAAGATCATCGCGCCCGCAGGCGTGGAAGTATTTTCCAATTATCTGAAGATTGGCGATAAGTTCGCAAAGACTTTTTTCGTATTCTCTTATCCTCGCTACCTCACATCCGGATGGTTCGAACCGCTCATCAACCTTCCTAACCTTTTTGATATTTCCATATTCGTGAATCCTGTCGATACCGGCACGGCGCTTAAAAATCTCCGTAAAAAGGCAGGTCAGCTCGAATCCCAAAGGAATGATGAGGCCGAAAAAGGACTGGTGCGAAATCCCGAGCTTGAGACCGCCATACAGGACATTGAAACGCTCCGCGATTCTCTCCAGCAGTCCGAAGAAAAGCTTTTTAACACAGGCGTTTATATCACGATCTACGCGGACACGGAAGATGAGCTGACGCAGCTCGAAAGCAAGATCACCAGCATGCTGGAGGCAAAGATCGTCTACATTAAGCCGGCACTTTTTGAACAGCTTGAAGGGCTTTCCTCCATTCTGCCGCTTGACGAGGATAAGGTTGGCGTCACAACACCCATGGATACCAGCCCCATCTCTTCATTCTTCCCGTTCGTCTCCGAAGACCTGACCTCGAACCAGGGGATCATGTACGGGATCAATCTGCACAATAACAATCTCGTCATTTTTGACCGGTTCTCGCTCGAAAACGCGAATCAGGTCGTTTTTGCGAAATCAGGATCGGGAAAGTCGTATTCAACGAAACTTGAGATCGTCCGATCGCTCATGGCAGGCATTGAAATGGTCATCGTGATCGATCCGGAGAATGAATATTCCCGGTTGACCGAGACCTTTGCGGGAAGCATGTTCAACATCTCGCTCTCGTCGCATGAACACATCAATCCATTCGACATCCCGCTCATCCCGGAAGGCGAAGACCCGTCAGATGTCCTCCGTTCGCACATCGTCACGCTCGCGAGCCTATTGAAGCTCATGCTTGGAAAAGTGACTCCCGAAGAAGATGCGCTCCTTGATCGCGCGATCACGGAAACTTATGCTTCCCGCGAGATCGTTCCCGGAATGGATTTTGCCGGCAAGGAAGCGCCGCTTCTTGGCGATCTCGAAACCATTCTCCGAAATCTCGACGGAGGGCATGACATGGCGGAAAAGCTCTATAAATATACCAAAGGAAGCTTCTCGGGATTTTTGAACCAGCCGACCAATATCGATATCAACAATCGCCTTATTGTTTTTTCGATCCGCGATCTCGAAGAAGAACTCCGACCGATCGGCATGTATGTCGTCTTGAACTATATTTGGAATCTTATCCGTGCAAAGCTCGCGAAACGCCTGCTCTTCATTGATGAAGCATGGATCATGATGCAGAACGAGGATAGCGCAACTTTCCTTTTTGGCCTCGTAAAGCGCGCCAGAAAATACTATCTTGGCATCTCGACGATCACGCAGGACGTTGAAGACTTTTTGCGTTCGCCCTATGGCCGCCCAATCGTTACTAACTCGTCAATTCAGCTCCTTTTGAAGCAAGCTCCGGCAACCATCGATATCGTGGCAAAGGCATTCGATCTCACGGATAACGAAAAGAATTTCCTCTTAAGCGCCGAGATCGGCACGGGAATATTCTTCGCAGGAAAGAGGCATGTCGCCATACAGATCGTGCCATCTTACTTTGAGGACCAGATCATCACTACGAACCCCGAACAGCTCCTCGAAGAAAAAGATTCCCTCGCTTCATAATCATGGACGAACAAGAAAAGCCTTTTGATACCGTTTCGATCGTCATCCTGGTGCTTATCTCTCTCGCAAATGATGCCGCCGAGGTTTTTTTTGATATCCTCGCTGCAACTGTCGTTGGTCTTCCCGGAGAAGCGATCATGGAACCTATCAATTTTTTAGTGGACTGCATCGTGACTCCCTGGTTCTTTATAAAATGTGGCTTTGGCGGTCCATCGCTTGCCCAAATACTTGATGATCTTTTAAGCCTCGTGGGGATACCGGGCAGAACTATTTGTGTTGTATTTGGAATCTATGTCGCAAATAACCCTAATTCCTTCTTTGGCAGGATAGGCCAAACCGCCGCAGCTATTGAAACCGGAGGAGAGGCTGGAGCGCTATCCAAGGAAGCGGGTACTCTTGAGGCCGGAGAAAAAGCTGCACAGGAAGCAAAATCGGTCGAGGGCACTGCTGTTAAGGCAAAAGAAGAGATATCAACAGGAGGTGTTCAGGCAGAAACGGGGGCTCCTAGAAGGGAGCCAGGAACCGCCGAAGGAGGAGTAAATACCGGGGAAGAAAGCGAGCCTGAACAGGAAAAGAAAGCTAAGGAGGAAAAACTGGAAAAGGAAATGGAGAGCGGAGCGGAAATATCACCGGAAGAGACGGCTCAGCAGGAAATATTCAATCAAATACCACAAGTAAGGGATCAGGGAACCGAGGAGGAAAACAACGAGCCGGGCGCCGAAGAAAAACCTTCAAACACCATCTCAATCGAAGAAGGCCGCAACTTTCAGAAAGCGGAAGAGGTCAAAGAAAACCTTAAACATCCGAATGTTCCTCATGATATCACCGGCGATAGCAAAGAGGGGCGATCACGGCCATCGAATGTCATTCCTTTTGCGGACATTCAAAAACCCGAGGAAAACAACCGAATAGATGAGGCCGCATAACTAAATCTGCTATAATAATGATAATGAGAAACAAAATAAAGATATTTTTATTAATTCTCGTAACGGTGGTATTTGCCGCGGCATTCCATGCTAAAACCAACGCCCAATCTGCTACGCCGCAAATGGTCGTCACTTGGCAAGCTTATGGAAGCTATATTCCACCAAAATATAGCGACAAAGCGCTGCCCAATCAAGAATCAGAACTCACGGCATCGCTTGAACTTCTTTTGAACGGTAAGCCTGTCGATCTTTCAAAACAAACCATTTATTGGTATCTCAATGACGCTCTTATTGGTACTGGCACGGGAAATCAATATGTCATTTTCTCTGCCGTTGGCACTCCGCCGGCTTTTCTTACGCTTAAAGCCGAATTACCAAGCTATAACGGCAGCCTTTTGATACACGAGGTCAATATCCCATTAGTGAGCCCAAAGGCAGTCATTGAAGCCCCTCATCCCTCAGGCCAGCTTTCCGGAAACCCGATAACACTTCAGGGAACTCCTTATTTCTTTTATATATCCGATCCTGGAATGCTTTCTTATTCTTGGTCAGTAAACAATGAGACGTCGGCGTCGACGGAAAATCCACAGACACTCAATATCAATCTTGATCCATCAACCCCTTCCGGATCATCTCTCGGGGTATCTCTCACCATAACGGATCCAAGCAATTCAATGAGCGCGAACGACTCGACTAATGTTATTTATGTAAAACAATTATAACTTCCTTTTTTAGAATTCATACCATAAAAATGGTGAAGATAATGAAAATATTAAGACCTTGGATTCCGACTCTTGCTGGAATGACATTGTTAATCGCCGCACCGGTATTCGCCGTTTCCATATCAGCCTCTGTCCCCGGCATGGGCACCGTGACCTCAAGCACGCCGCCGGGAGCCTATATCTCCGGTTTCTATAACTTTGCCTTGATGATCGGGGGGGTGCTTGCCTT